>CAISDL010000093.1 GCA_903884065.1 uncultured Actinomycetes bacterium
GGGGCCGGCGGCGGCGGGGGCGCGTTCGGGTCGGCCGGCGCTGGTGCCGGGGCTGGTGCGGGCGCCGGTGCCGGTGGGGCGTTCGGGTCAACGGGAGCCGGGGCAGCGGGGGCCGGGGCCGCGTTCGGATCGGCCGGGGCCGGGGGCGGCGCAGGCGCTGCCGGGGCCGGGGCGGCCGTGGTCGAGGGAGGCGGCGGCACCGGGTCGGCTGTCGCCGTGGTCGGCGGCAACGCGATGGTGAGGGCGCTGGCACCGGCAACGGCTGCTGAGGCCAGTGCCGTCCACAGGCCAGGGCGTCGTGAAGTCGATTCCGACTGCGTCATGGCAAAAAACCTACCGTGTTACCCGCGTGACGCAAGTTCCGTGGTCGGCTGTGTCGGATCCCGGCGCTTCACTGCCATGCCGCGCCGGGTCGGCTCGCCGCGTGCAAACCGACTTCCTGGGTCTTCACTGTGAACCACACGCATTCACCGACCGAAAGTCCGACATCAGCAACTGCCTCCGGGGTAACGTCGGCGGCCAGGACCGACCCCTGTCCGGTCAACTCCGAGGCCCGCACCCGCACCACCGCTCCGGCGATCTCAAGGGCGGTGATCCGCACGAACACACTGTTCCGGGGGCTGCCGTGCGGCTGATCGCGGAAGACCGCGACTGCCGCGGGTGAGAACACCGCCACCGCGTCGACACCCGGCGCCAGCGGGACGGCCGGGACGCCCTGCCACCTATGACACGCGCCGCGCAGGACCGCCGGACCGTCCATCACCCCGGGCACCACGTTCACTCCGGCAAGAAGCGCGCCGAACCGGCTCCGCGGGGCCGCCAGGACCTCGGCGACCGGGCCGATGTCAACCACGCGGCCCTGCTCCAGCACCACGACCCGGTCGGCGAGGCCGACGACGTCGAGCAGGTCGTGGGTGATCAACAGCACCGCCCGATCCTCGCCGGTGAGGACGGTCCGCAATTCGGCGCGGATCGCGGCGGCCGCCGCGACGTCCAGTCCGGCCAGCGGTTCGTCGAGCACAAGGACGTCCGGGTCCGCGGCGAGGGCCCGGGCCAGCGCGACGCGCTGTGCCTGACCACCCGACAATTCCCGCGGTTTGCGCTCGGCCAGGTCGCCGGCGCCCACCTGCTCCAGCCAACGACGGGCGGACGAACGGGCCTGCGCCCTGCGGCCGTTGCGGCCGGTAGCGAAGAGCACGTTGCCCAGCACGCTCAGATGCGGAAAGAGCAGCGGGTCCTGCAGCAGCACGCCGACACGCCGTTCGTGGACCGGGACGAACACGTCGCGATCGGTGTCGGTCAGCGTGCGGTTTCCGACGAGGACCCGAGCCCGGTCGCCACGCAGCAATCCGGCGATGACCGCCGCGCTCGTGGACTTTCCCGCGCCATTCGGTCCCACGACCGCGAGCACCTCACCGGCTGCTACCCCGAACGCCACGTCGAGCCCGCGTTCGGTGACGGTGGCGGATACCTCGAGATCAGCCACCGGTGTGCACCGGCGGACTCCACCCGCTCAGGCGCCGAGCGCCCAGGCCGATGACCACGACCGCCGCGACGGCGATCAGCAGTATCGACAGCGCTACCGCGGCCTCGGGGTCGGCCTCGCGCTGCAGATAGATCTCCAGGGGCAGGGTGCGGGTGACACCCTCGCGGGACCCGGCGAAGGTGAGGGTTGCGCCGAACTCCCCCAGCGCCCGGGCGAACGCCAGCACCGCGCCGGAGATCAGCCCGGGTGCCAACAACGGCAACGTCACCCGCCAGAACACGGTGGTCGGTCGCGCGCCCAGCGTCGCGGCGACCATGTCGTAATCGGTTCCCACGGTGCGGGCGGCGCCCTCGAGTGCGATGACGAGGAACGGCAGGGACACGAATGTCTGGGCGAGGACAACGGCCGTCGTGGTGAAGGCGACCCGCACGCCGAGCGCTTCCAGATACTGGCCCAGCAACCCGAGCCTGCCGAATACATAGAGGAGCGCGATGCCGCCGACCACCGGCGGCAGCACCAGCGGCAACAGAATCAGCGGGCGCATCAGTCTGGCCACCCGGCCGCGGTGCCGGGCCAGGACCATGGCGAGCGGAACACCCAGCACCACGCACAGCAGGGTGCTGGCCGTGGCGGTGCGGATGCTGAGCAGCAACGCCGTCCGGGAGGACGGACTGGTGATCAGCGCACCGAACCGAGTCCAGTCGACATGGGCGGCCATGGCGATCAGTGGGAGGGCGAGGAACAGCGCGGCGGCAAACGCCGGCGGGTAAACCCACCTCGGCAGCCTCATGACGTCTCACCCTAGGGTGGTGGTCATGGACGTGCTGATCACCGGTGCCGATACCAATTTGGGGCGCGCCGTCGCAGAGGGCTTCGGTGCCGCCGGACACCGACTGGTGGTCACCGGCGCCGACGCCGACGCCCTGGAGGCGGTCGCGCGTGACGTCGGCGCCGACGCCGTCGTCTGCGACCCCGCCGATCCGGCCAGCCTCGCGCAGGCCAAAGCCGGCATCCCGCACGACCTCGATGCCGTCGTCATCGTTCCCTCGCCGGCGTGGATCGGCGGTGACCCGCGTACCCACACCCTTGCCGACACCGCAGTGGTGTGGCGGTCGGCGTTCGACCGAACGGTGGTCTCGTCCGTGCTGATGGTGCAGGCGGTCAGCGAGCACCTGTGCTCGGGCGGGTCGATCGTGGCGGTGGTTCCCGTCGGCTCCGAAGCCGAGTCCGGACCCGAGGTCGCCGCGAAAGCTGCGCTGACCAACTGGACTGCATCGCAGGCCGACCATTTCGGCGCCCGCGGGATCACTATCAACACGGTCGCCTGCGGCCGGACAGCACAACCGGGCTACGACGGCCTGGTCGGCGAACCGGCTTCGGCCGTCACCGAAATCGCCCGTATGGCAGTCTTTTTGGCAACCCCCGCGGCCCGGCACATCACCGGTCAGACCCTGCACGTCGGGCGAGGTCCCGCGATCACCTACGGCTGAGTCCGTTCCCCCTTGTCGCGACGCCGGTGCCCGTTACTGTCGAGTCGTGACGATCCGACTCGCTCTGCAGATCCCGAATTTCTCCTACGGCACGCCGGTTTCGGAGCTGTTCCCCACCGTCCTTGCGCAGGCGCAGGAAGCCGAGGCGGCCGGTTTCGACGCTGTCTTCGTGATGGACCACTTTTATCAACTGCCGATGCTGGGTACTCCGGACCAGCCGATGCTCGAGGCCTATACCGCGCTCGGCGCACTGGCCACCGCCACCGAGAGGGTGTTGCTCGGCACCCTGGTGACCGGTAACACCTATCGCAATCCGACTCTGCTGGCCAAGATCATCACCACCCTCGACGTCGTCAGCCAGGGTCGGGCTGTTCTGGGTATCGGAACCGGCTGGTTCGAACTGGAGCACGACCAACTGGGTTTCGAATTCGGGACCTTCACCGAACGCTTCGCCAAACTCGAGGAGGCATTGCAGATCCTCATGCCGATGATCGCCGGCGAGCACGTCACTTTCGCCGGCGAGTACTACCGCACCGATGGCGCCTTCGCGGTTCCACGCATTCGCGACCACATCCCGCTGATGATCGGCGGCAGCGGAGAGAAGAAGACCTTCGGTCTCGCCGCCCGGTACTTCGACCATCTCAACCTCATCGCATCCTTCGCGGAACTCCCGCACAAGATCGACGCGCTCAAGCGCCGGTGCGCCGAGGTCGACCGGGACCCCTCGACGCTGGAAACCAGCGTGTTGCTGACGGCGATTCCGGACCCGAGTTTCACCGAGGACAAGGTTCCCGAATCGATGCGGGGCCGGATGGTGGTCGGCAGTCCCGAACAGATCGCCGACGCGGTCAAGAACCACGTGGTCGACGTCGGCATCGACGGGGTCATCGTGAACCTGCCGGCGTATCGGCCGGGATCGATCACCGAGGTCGGTGCGGCGCTGCGGCCCGTGCTCGGGCGGTGACCGTGCAACATCCGGCGGCACGGTGCGACTAAGGTAGGCCCTCACTGTCCTGCGCAGACGTACTACAGGAGCGAAGATGACTCATCCCGGCGCAACCCCGTCGGATAGGCACATGGTCGTGATCATCGGTTCGGGTTTCGGTGGCCTCAATGCCGCCAAGAAGCTCAAGCGGGCCGACCTCGACGTCAAGATGATCGCCAAGACCACCCACCACCTGTTCCAGCCGCTGCTGTACCAGGTGGCGACCGGGATCATCTCCGAGGGCGAGATCGCCCCGCTGACCCGGGTGATCCTGCGCAAGCAGAGGAACTGCCAGGTGTTGCTGGGCGAGGTCACCCACGTCGATCTGGTGAACCAGACCGTTGACTCGGTGCTGCTGGGCCACACCTACCGCACGCCGTACGACTCGCTGATCGTCGCGGCCGGCGCGGGTCAGTCCTACTTCGGCAACGACCATTTCGCCGAGTGGGCGCCGGGCATGAAGACCATCGACGATGCCCTCGAACTGCGCGGCCGCATCCTGGGCGCGTTCGAGCAGGCCGAGCGCTCCAGTGATCCGGAACGCCGCGCCAAGCTGCTCACCTTCGTAGTGGTCGGCGCCGGCCCGACCGGCGTTGAGATGGCCGGGCAGATCGCCGAGTTGGCCGACCACACGCTCAAGGGCGCATTCCGCCATATCGACTCCACCAAGGCCCGGGTCATCCTGCTCGATGCCGCCCCGGCCGTACTGCCGCCAATGGGCAAGAAGCTCGGATTGAAGGCCGCGGCCAGGCTGGAAAAGCTCGGCGTCGAGATCCGGCTCGGCGCGATGGTCACCAACGTCGACCGCAACGGCATCAACGTGAAGCACGGCGACGGCACCGAAGAGCGGATCGAATGCCAGACCAAGGTGTGGTCGGCCGGTGTCGCCGCCAGCCCGCTCGGCAAGATGATCGCCGACCAGTCCGGCGCCGAGGTGGACCGCGCCGGACGGGTGAAGGTCCTGCCCGATCTCACGGTGCCGGGCCACCCGAATGTCTTCGTCGTCGGGGACATGGCCTCCGTCGACGGCGTCCCGGGTCAGGCGCAGGGCGCAATCCAGGGCGCTCGCTACGCGGCGAAGCTCCTCAAGGCCGAACTCAACGGCGCGAATCCCGCTGCGCGCGAACCGTTCAAGTACTTCGACAAGGGCTCGATGGCGACGGTGTCGCGGTATTCGGCGGTGGTCCAGGTCGGCCGACTTGAGTTCGGCGGCTTCATCGGCTGGCTGTCATGGCTGTTCCTGCACCTGATCTACCTCGTCGGGTTCAGGGCGCGGCTGACCACGGCCCTGTCATGGATCGGCACCTTCATCGGCAGCCAGCGCGGTCAGCTGACCATCACCGAGCAGCAGGCCTATGCGCGCACGCGGATCGAGCAACTCGAGGAGATCGTCGAAAGCGTCGAGGAAGATCCGCAGACCGTCCGCTTCTGACGAGTGGCTCTGATCACCGTCACGCCGGAATCCGGCGTGCCGGAACCATTAGAACGGCTGCCATGGTGAAACCCAACGAGGTCGTCTACCGACTGCTCCAGCGGCTGCCGATCCGCATGCTCTCGCTGCGCACGATCGTGATCGTCGCCGCTCTGGCAGTGGTGATCCTGGTGCTCACCCTGGGCACCTGGGTCTGGGTGGGTGTGACGAACGATCAATACAGCCAGTTGGACCGCCGGCTGGACTCGGTCAGCAGCCTCGGCGACCTCGGCACCCTGCTGTCCAGTCCGCCGGCGCCCGAAGGCCCCAGTCCCGACGGCAATCTGGTGCGGACCGTCCGGGTAGGCGCCATGACGATGTCGGTTCCCACCGACATCGCGCTACCCGCACTGGCCGACGGCTACGCCAACACCACCATCAACGGGGTGGAGTACCGCGTGCGGACCTTCTCGGTGGCCGGCGCCTCCATCGCCCTGGGGGCGCCGGTGGCCGAGACCCAGCGCCGGATCGCCGAGTTGCACTGGCGCGTGGTGCTGATCTGCGGAGGAGTGATCATCGGCACGGTGGCGGTCGGCTGGTTCTTCTCGCTGATCATGATCGACCCGTTCCGGTTGCTGGCCCAGCAGGCCCGCGCCATCAACGCCCAGTCCAAGCCGGACGAAGTTCAGGTGCGCGGGGTGAGCGAGGCGGTCGAGATCGGCGAAGCGGTCGAGGGCATGCTCGCCCGCATCGGCGATGAGCAGGCCAAGACCAAGGCGGCACTGGAGTCCGCCCGCGACTTCGCCGCCGTGGCGTCGCACGAATTGCGCACCCCGCTGACCGCGATGCGCACCAATCTGGAGGTGCTGTCCACCCTCGACCTCGGCGACGATCAGCGCAAGGAGGTCATCGGCGACACCATGCGCACCCAGAGTCGCATCGAGGCGACCCTGACCGCATTGGAGCGCCTGGCGCAGGGCGAACTGACCACCGCTGACGACTTCGTCCCGTTCGACATCACCGAACTGCTCGACCGGGCGGCCCACGACGCTGAGCGCACCTATCCGGAACTGCACGTCGCGCTGGTGCCCTCTCCCCCGGGCCTGATGGTCGGTATGCCGGTGGGCCTGCGACTGGTGATCGACAACGCCATCGCCAACGCCGTCCGTCACGGCGGCGCGACCGAGGTCCGACTCGCGGTGGGCAACTCTCCCGGCGCAGTCGAGATCACCGTCGACGACAACGGCCGCGGGGTACCGGAGGCTGAACGCACCCGCGTCTTCGAGCGCTTCTCGCGAGGCTCGACGGCATCGCACTCCGGCTCCGGCCTGGGCTTGGCCCTGGTGGCGCAACAGGCTGAATTACACGGCGGGACAGCATCACTGGACACCAGCCCACTGGGCGGAGCCCGGCTGGTTCTCCGGCTGGCCGGCGGTCCCTGCTAGGACTGCAGGTTCTGCAACCGCACCTGGCCACGGGCGACCAACCGCTCGCGGCCGTCGCGGATGGTCACCAGCCACAACTGCTGTGTTCTGCCCCGGTGCACGGGCTCGGACGCCGCGTAGACCGTGCCCTCGGTGATCGCCCGCAGGAAATCGGTGTTGTTGTTGACCCCGACGATGTTGCCGCCGCCATTGGCCGTCAGCCAGGTGTACGCCGACACGCTGGCCAGCGATTCGACCACTGAACACCAGACGCCACCGTGCACGATGCCCATCGGTTGGAGCAGCGTGGGTTTGACGGTCAGTTCGGCCTTGACCCCGTCGGGGGTGACATCGGTGTAGACCAACCCGATCTCGGCGTCGAACGGCGCGGTCAGTTCCTGCGGTGGGGTCGCCTCCGATTGCACGCCCTCAGTGTCCACATCCTCGCGGCGCCGGCGAACCCCGGGGTGGGAGGAACTATCGGGAGACCCGGGGAGTTGATCCCCCGAATGCGTGTACGACGTGCCGTAGTAAACACGAGTACCCTCGAAGAACATGGAGGTGGGGACATGGCGAAGCTGACAGGTCTGGGCGACCTGGAACGCGCTGTGATGGACCACCTGTGGGACACCGACGAGCCGCAGACAGTCCGCCAGGTTCATGAGGCGCTCTGCGTCCGCCGCGAACTCGCGTACACCACCGTGATGACCGTCCTGCAGCGCCTTGCCCGCAAGAACCTCGTCGAGCAGATCCGCGATGAGCGCGCTCATCGTTACGCCCCTACCCACGGGCGCGACGAGTTGGTGGCGGGCCTGATGGTCGACGCCCTCGATCAGGCCGCCGACGCCGGCGATCGGCAGGCCGCTCTGGTGCATTTCGTCGAGCGGGTGGGAGCCGACGAGGCCGACGCACTTCGCCGCGCACTGGCCGATCTGGAGGCCAAGCACCGCTGAGGCGCCGCCGCGGGAGGAAAATCACCCGCGGATCCGCTAGCGGGCGCCGCGCCCCTGGGGGAGACTGTCAGGCGTGTCAGCGCTGGCCTTCACCCTCCTAGCCCTGGTGCTGACGGGGCCCGTCCCGGCAGTGCTGGCCCGGGCATCGTGGACCCTGCGGGCCCCCCGCGCGGCAGTGGTGCTGTGGCAGTCGATCGCGCTTGCCGCCGTGCTTTCGGCATTCAGCGCCGGACTGGCGCTGGCCCTGCGGTTGTTCTCCCCCGGTCCGGACGGCCGTCCGACGGCCGGCGCTGCGCAGATTGCGACCCTCGGCTGGCCGATGCGGCTGTGCGCCGCTCTCGTGCTCGTGGCGACACTGCTGATCGGCATCCGTCTGCTGATCGCTGTCGCGGCGGTCGGGATCGGCACCCGTCGGCGCCGGGCACACCACCGGATGGTGGTGGATCTGCTCGGCGATCGGCCCCGCGAACTCGAACGCGTGCGTGTGCTGCAGGTGGCCGAGCCGTTGGCCTACTGCCTGCCGGGTATGCGCAGCCGCGTCGTCCTGAGCCAGGGCACCCTCGCTGCGCTCACCGAACCGGAACTGACCGCGATCCTGGGTCATGAACGGGCTCACCTGCGCGCCCGCCACGATCTGGTGTTGGAGGCCTTCACCGCGGTCCACACCGCCTTCCCCCGCTTCGTCCGCAGCGCCAGTGCCCTCAGCGCCGTCCGACTGCTGGTCGAACTCCTCGCCGACGACGCCGCGGTACGCGCCGCCGGAGCTCATCCACTGGCCCGCGCTCTGGTCGCCTGTGCCTGCGGACCGACCCCGGCAGGTGCGCTGGCGGCGGGCGGCCCGAGCACGGTGATCCGGGTTCGCCGGCTGTCCGGGCCGCCCAACAGCCCGCTGCTGTCGGCGGCGGCCTACCTCGCCGCCGCCGCCGTGCTGGTGCTTCCCACGATCGCGGTCGCACTCCCCTGGTTGACCGAACTCCACCGGCTGTGGTCCCACCGGATCTGATTTCCAGATCCCCCACCGCCACCACGAAGAAAGGCGATCGATGAGCTCTTCGCAGAAGCCGACCGCACAGATCGGTGTCACCGGGCTGGCAGTGATGGGCTCCAATATCGCCCGGAACTTCGCCCGCCACGGTTACACCGTGGCGCTGCACAACCGGTCGATCGCCAAGACCGACGCACTGCTGGCCGAACACGGTTCGGACGGGAACTTCGTCCGGGCGGAGACCATCGCGGAGTTCCTGGCCTCCCTCGAGCGTCCCCGCCGGGTGCTGATCATGGTCAAGGCCGGTGATGCCACCGACTCGGTGATCAACGAACTCGCCGACGCCATGGAGCCCGGCGACATCATCATCGACGGCGGCAACGCCCTCTATACCGACACCATCCGCCGCGAGAAGGCCATGCGGGATCGGGGTCTGCATTTCGTCGGCGCCGGGATCTCCGGTGGCGAGGAAGGGGCGCTGAACGGCCCGTCGATCATGCCGGGGGGCCCGGCGGAGTCCTACAAGTCCCTCGGCCCACTGCTCGAGGAGATCTCGGCCCATGTCGACGGCGTGCCGTGTTGCGCCCACATCGGCCCGGACGGGGCCGGACACTTCGTGAAGATGGTGCACAACGGCATCGAGTACTCCGACATGCAACTCATCGGCGAGGCCTACCAACTGCTGCGCGACGCACTCGGGCTGAGTGCCGGTCAGATCGCCGACGTCTTCACCGAGTGGAACGCCGGCGACCTGGACAGCTTCCTGGTCGAGATCACCGCCGAGGTACTGCGTCAGACCGACGCCAAGACCGGCAGACCGTTGGTGGACGTCATCGTCGACGAAGCCGAGCAGAAGGGCACCGGCCGATGGACGGTGAAGTCCGCCCTGGATCTCGGAGTGCCCGTCACCGGCATCGCCGAGGCGGTGTTCGCCCGCGCGTTGTCCGGGTCGGTGCCGCAGCGTAGGGCGGCCGCCGGATTGGCGTCCGGTCATTTGGGCCAAAAGCCCTCAGATACACAGCAATTCATCACCGATGTCAGCCAGGCCCTGTACGCGTCAAAGCTCATCGCCTACGCGCAGGGCTTCAACCAGATCCAGGCCGGTTCCGACGAGTACGACTGGGGTATCACCCCCGGCGTGCTGGCCACGATCTGGCGCGGCGGCTGCATCATCCGGGCGAAGTTCCTCAACCGCATCAAGGATGCCTACGACGCAGACCCGCAGTTGCCGACCCTGATCGCCGACCCCTATTTCCGCAGCGCGGTGGAAGCCGGTGTCGACGGCTGGCGCCGGGTTGTGGTGACCGCGACCGAACTGGGCATCCCGATTCCGGGCTTCTCCTCGGCACTGTCCTACTACGACGGCCTGCGCACCGAGCGCCTGCCCGCAGCCCTGATCCAGGGTCAGCGCGATTTCTTCGGCGCCCACACCTACGGCCGCACCGACGCCGACCCTGCGGCGCGCTTCCACACGCTCTGGAGCGGCGACCACAGCGAGGTCGAGATCTGACGGTGCGCTTTCTCGACGGTCATCGCCCCGCCTTCGACCTGACCTATAACGACGTCTTCGTCGTCCCCGGCCGGTCCGACGTCACCTCCCGGTTCGACGTCGACCTGTCCACCTCGGACGGAACCGGAACCACCATCCCGGTCGTGGTCGCGAACATGACCGCGGTCGCCGGGAGACGGATGGCCGAAACGGTGGCCCGCCGGGGCGGCATCGTCGTGCTGCCGCAGGACCTGCCCATCGAGGCCGTCACCGAAACGGTGGATTTCGTCAAGAGCCGTGATCTGGTGGCCGACACCCCGGTGACGCTGGCCCCGGAGGACTCGGTGTCCGACGCCGTCGCACTGATCCACAAGCGCGCCCACGGCGCGGCGGTCGTGGTCGACAGCGGACGGCCCGTCGGCCTGGTGACCGAGGCCGCCACGGCCGGAGTGGACCGGTTCGCCCGGGTCCGCGATGTCGCGACCGCAGAGTTCGTGACCGCGCCGGTGCACACCGACCCGCGCCGGATATTCGAGATGCTCGAGCACGCGGCGATCGGCGTGGCGGTCCTCACCGCCCCGGACGGGTCGCTCGGGGGCGTGCTGACCCGTACCGGAGCCGTGCGGGCCGGCATCTATTCCCCCGCGGTCGATGCAGGAGGACGGCTGCGCATCGCCGCGGCCGTCGGCATCAACGGCGATGTGCCCGCCAAGGCCCGCGCGCTGGCCAGGGCCGGGGTGGATGTCCTGGTCATCGACACCGCCCACGGCCATCAGATCAAGATGCTGGACGCGATCAGGGCCGTGGCCGCACTCGACCTGGGCATTCCACTGGCGGCCGGAAACGTGGTCTCCGCTGAGGGCACCCGCGACCTGATCGCCGCCGGCGCCTCGATCGTCAAGGTCGGCGTCGGCCCCGGTGCCATGTGCACCACCCGGATGATGACGGGCGTCGGGCGACCGCAGTTCTCCGCGGTGCTCGAATGCGCCTCGGCGGCAAGAGAAATCGGCGCCCACGTCTGGGCCGACGGCGGTGTCCGCCATCCCCGCGACGTCGCGCTGGCGCTGACCGCCGGTGCCTCCAACGTGATGATCGGATCCTGGTTCGCCGGTACCTACGAATCGCCGGGCGATCTGCTGTTCGACCGCGATGGCCGCCCCTACAAGGAGAGCTACGGCATGGCCTCCAAGCGGGCGGTGGCCGCGCGCACCGCCGCCGACGGCAGGTTCGACCGTGCCCGTAAAGCACTGTTCGAAGAGGGCATCTCGACGTCACGGATGACGCTGGATCCGGTCCGCGGCGGCGTGGAGGACCTGCTGGACCACATCACCTCCGGCGTGCGCAGCACGTGCACCTACGTGGGCGCGAGCACGCTGGCCGAGCTGCATGATCGCGCGGTTCTGGGCGTGCAGTCCGCGGCGGGCTTTGCCGAGGGCCACCCGTTGCCGACGGGTTGGTGAGCGCCCCGGATTTTCCGGCCGGCGGCGGCGACCGGCTAATATGAAGCCTCAGTTGTTCAATCGGAAGGGAATCGGCGTGCCGCAGGCTCCACCCCCTGCCGCGCGCGCAATGGAGTCCCGATGAGCGCTCTCTCCGTCGTGCTGAGTCTGTTCTGCTTCGCGTTGCTGACCCTCGGTACGGCCGTGTTCGTCGCGGCCGAGTTCTCGCTCACCGCCCTGGAACGCAGCACCGTGGACGCCAATGCCCGGACCGGCGGACCGCGCGACGCGATGGTCCAGCGGGCGCACCGCACGCTGTCGTTTCAGCTGTCCGGTGCCCAGGTCGGCATCTCGATCACCACGCTGATCACCGGATATCTGGCCGAGCCTGTGATCGCCCGGTTGCTGGCGCCGCCGCTGTCGGCCCTCGGCGTGCCGGACGGCTGGCTCGACGGAACCGCGCTCATCGCGTCGTTGTTCATCGCCACCTCGGTGTCGATGGTGTTCGGCGAACTGGTGGCCCAATACCTCGCGATCGCGGTACCACTGCAGACCGCCCGCGTGGTGTCAGGACCACAGGTGCTCTTCTCAGCGGCGTTCACGCCGCTGATCCGACTCACCAACAGCGTCGCGAATCGGGTGCTCATGCGGCTGGGCATCGAACCTGCCGACGAACTGTCCTCGGCCCGCTCGCCCCAGGAATTGGTATCGCTGGTGCGCACTTCTGCTCGCCAGGGGTCCCTCGACCCGGTGACCGCCGACCTGGTCGACCGATCGCTGCAGTTCGGCGCCCGCAGCGCCGAGGAGTTCATGACTCCGCGCTCGAAGGTGGAATCCCTGGAGGCCGAGGAGACCGTGGCCGACCTCTTGGAGAAAGTGCGTTCGACCGGGCACTCCCGCTTCCCGGTGACCCGGGGCGACCTCGATGAGACCATCGGGGTCGTGCACCTCAAGCAGGTGTTCGAGATCCCGCACGCCGAGCGGGTCGGCACCCGTCTGGACACACTGGCCCAGCCGGTTCCGGTGGTGCCCTCGACTCTCGACGGCGACGCGCTGATGGAACAGATCAGGGCCAGCGGGCTGCAGACCGCCATGGTGGCCGACGAGTACGGCGGCATCGCCGGAATGGTCACCGTCGAGGACCTCATCGAGGAGATCGTCGGCGACATCCGCGACGAGCATGACGCCGCCAACCCGGAGATCGTCAGAATCACCGGCGGGCATCGGGTTTCGGGCCTGCTGCGCATCGACGAAATCGCCGACATGACCGGCTTCCGGGCGCCTGACGGCGATTACGAGACCATCGGCGGACTGGTGATGAACGCTCTCGGCCATATCCCGGTCGAGGGCGATTCGGTGGAACTGCGCGCCTTCGATCCGGACTCGCCCGTCAACGATCAGCCACGCTGGCAGGCGACGGTCGCCCGGATGGACGGCCGCCGGGTCGATCTCCTCGACCTGGTGAGGATCATCAGGGCGCCGAAGTCCGAGGAGTCGGCCTGATGGGTGACCTCTTCGCAGTGCTGCTCACGGTGCTCCTGATCGCGGCCAACGCGTTCTTCGTCGGCGCCGAGTTCGCCCTGATCTCGGCACGGCGCGACCGCCTGGAAGCGCTCGCCGAGCAGGGCAAGCGCAGTGCGGTCGCCGTCATCCGCGCCGGGGAGAATCTGGCCGTCATGCTCGCCGGTGCCCAGCTGGGCATCACGGTGGGCTCGATCGCCCTCGGCCGGGTCGGCGAACCCGCGGTCGCTCACCTGCTCTCCCCCGTCTTCGACCTTGTCGGGGTGCCTGATGCGCTGTTGCACACGGTGTCGTTCGTGGTGGCGATCACCATCGTAGTGATCCTGCATGTGCTGCTCGGCGAGATGGTGCCCAAGAACATCGCACTGGCCGGTCCGGAGAAGGCCGCGATGCTTCTGGTTCCGCCATACCTGTTGTGGGTCAAGGCAACTCGCCCGATCATCGCGGTCTACGACTGGTGTGCGCGCACGGTCGTGCGTGCCCTGGGCGTGGAACCCAAGACTGAACTGGAGAACACCGTCTCCATGGTCGAACTCGCCGAGATGATCAGCGAATCCCGCTCGGAGGGTCTGCTGGACCCCGAGGAGCACACCCGACTGTCCCGGGCTCTGCAGATCCGCAATCGGGTGGCCGGCGATGTCGCGGTCCCCCTGGACCGGATTCACACGGTGGCGACGGCGGCGCCCGGCACCGGGCCCAGCGTGGCCGCCATCGAACAGGCCCTGGCCGCTACCGGTTACTCACGATTCCCGGTGGTCGACGCGGACGGCCGATTCCTCGGGTTCGTGCACATCAAGGACATGCTGGACCTGGTCGACCATCCCGGCGCGGTGGTCAGCGCCTCGGTGGTGCGCTACCTGCCGCGGCTGCCGGCGACCACCCCACTGCCGGAGGCGCTGTCGGGGTTGCGCAACAACAACAGTCACCTGGCCCTGCTGACCGGCGCCGACGGCGACGTCTGCGGCATGGTGGCACTGGAGGATCTCGTCGAGGATCTGGTGGGGACCGTGCGCGACGGCACGCACCGTGACTGAGGGGCACATTCTCGCGGAGTCCGAGTGGGCCCCGCGTGCCGAGGCCCATCGCAACCGGGTGGCGTCCTTCACCGCCGCCCACCGGGTGCGGGCCCGCCAGGGCCAGCGCCATCCGGTGTGGGACTTCCTGTTCACCTACTACAGCCTGCAGCCACGCCAACTGCGCGTCTGGCATCCCGGATACGGCACCGCGCTGGCCGGGCCGGGGGCCGGGCAGTACCTGACCCGCGCCGGCTACGTCGCGACGGGTGATCACGTGACGGTCAGCCGGGCTTACCTGCGCTCACGGCTGGGCACCGTCGGTTTCGTCGCGGGCCTGTTGCGGTCGACAGCCGCGCGGCCGCCCCGGTTCGGCTGCTTCGGGATGCACGAGTGGGCCATGGTCTACCGGGCCGGCGGGGTGCGGCACACCGGGGTGCCGCTGCGCCTGGGCCCGAGCGGAACCGACGCCGTGGTCGATTCGATGCCGCTGCGGTGCAGCCACTTCGATGCCTACCGGTTCTTCACCGCACCCGCCGCGGCGCGCAACGACGGCAGGCCGACCCGCACGACGCAGGCCGACTGGGAGCAGCCCGGCTGCCTGCACGCGAACATGGATCTGTACAAGTGGTGCTACAAACTCGGCCCGCTGGTCGACTCCGATCTGCTGTTGGCATGCCTGGAACTGGCCGCCGAAGCCCGCGCGTTGGACATGCAGGCCAGCCCGTACGACCTTCGTGAATTCGGGTTTGAGCCGGTCACGGTCGAGGATCCCGCCGGGCGTGCCGAGTATGTCCGCCGGCAGGGGCTGGTGGCGCAGCGTGGCGCCCCGCTGCGCGCCGGCCTGCTGGAGCGTTGCGATCAGTTGCTGGCCCGCGAACAGCACGGTGGCGCACCGCGGCGCGCCGTCGGGGCGTCAACGGCCGACGGATAGGATCCTCACGACTTTCCTTCAGGGAGGAACAATGACGAACCGCGTGGTCGTGGGCGATCTGCGGGTGGCGCAGCCGCTGTACGACTTCATCACCGACGAGGCTCTGCCGGGCACCGGCGTCGACCCCGACACCTTCTGGTCCGGAGTCGACAAGGTGGTCGCCGACCTGACCCCGCGCAACGCCGAACTGCTGGCCCGCCGAGACGAACTGCAGGCCCAGATCGACAAGTGGCACCGCCAGCGCGTCATCGGCAGCTTCGAAACAGACGACTACAAGCAGTTCCTGACCGAGATCGGCTACCTACAGCCCGAGCCCGCGGACTTCACCATCAGCACCGCAGGCGTGGACGCTGAGATCACCTCGACCGCCGGCCCGCAGCTGGTGGTCCCGATCCTCAACGCGCGCTTCGCCCTCAACGCCGCCAACGCCCGGTGGGGCTCGCTCTACGACGCGCTCTACGGCACCGATGTGATCAGCGAGGAGGGTGGCGCCGAGAAGGGCAGCGGATACAACACCGTCCGCGGCGACAAGGTCATCGCCTACGCCCGAGGGTTCCTCGACGACGCGGTCCCGCTGAGCGGGGGAAGCTACCGCGACGCGACCAGGTTCCTGGTCTCTGAGGGGCTCGTCGAGGTGTCGCTGAGCAACGGCGACGTCACCGGCCTGGCCGACCCGACCCAGTTCGCCGGTTACACCGGCGAGCCGGGTGATCCGACCTCGATCCTGCTGGTGCACCACGGTCTGCATATCGAGATCCTGTTCGACCGGAACTCCCCCATCGGGTCGACGGACCCCGCCGGCATCAAGGATGTGGTGCTGGAGTCGGCGATCACCACGATCATGGATTTCGAGGATTCCGTCGCCGCCGTCGACGCCGGCGACAAGGTGCTGGGCTACCGAAACTGGTTCGGGCTCAACAAGGGTGACCTATCCGAGAAGGTCAGCAAGGGTGACAAGACCTTCACCCGGGTGCTCAGCGCCGACCGCACCTACACCGCTCCGGCCGGATCGCAGCTGACGCTGCCCGGCCGCAGCCTGTTGTTCGTCCGCAACGTGGGCCACCTGATGACCAACGACGCGATCGTGGACTCCGAGGGCAGAGAGGTCTACGAGGGCATCCAGGACGCACTGTTCACCAGCCTGATCGCCCTGCACGGCCTGAGGGGGCAGAACAGCCGCACCGGGTCGATCTACATCGTCAAGCCCAAGATGCACGGCCCCGACGAGGTCGCGTTCACCTGTGAGCTGTTCAGCCGCGTCGAGGACGTCCTCGGGTTGCCGGCCAACACCATCAAAGTCGGCATCATGGACGAGGAGCGCCGCACCACGCTGAACCTCAAGGCCTGTGTGAAGGCGGCCGCCGACCGGGTGGTGTTCATCAACACCGGTTTCCTGGACCGCACCGGCGACGAGATCCACACCTCGATGGATGCCGGACCGATGATCCGCAAGGGACAGATGAAGACCCAGCCGTGGATCCTGGCGTACGAGGACCAGAACGTCGACGTCGGCCTGGCCACCGGTTTCTCCGGCCGGGCCCAGATCGGCAAGGGCATGTGGGCGATGACCGATCTGATGGCCGACATGGTGGCCCAGAAGATCGGCCAGCCGCGGGCCGGGGCCACCACCGCGTGGGTGCCCTCGCCCACCGCTGCCACCCTGCACGCCATGCACTACCACTACGTCGATGTCGAGGCGGTGCACCGGGAGCTGGCGGGCAAGCGCCGCACCACCATCGATCAACTGCTCACCATCCCGCTGGCGAAGCGGGAGATGGCCTGGACCCCGGCGGAGATCCACGAGGAGGTCGACAACAACTGCCAGTCGATCCTGGGCTACGTCGTGCGCTGGATCGACGCCGGCGTGGGCTGCTCGAAAGTGCCCGACATCCACGATGTCGCGCTGATGGAGGACCGCGCCACGCTGCGGATCGCCAGTCAACTGCTGGCCAACTGGCTGCACCACGGGGTGGTCACCGCCGACGACGTCAAGTCCAGTCTGCGGCGGATGGCGGCCGTGGTCGATGAGCAGAACGCCGGTGATCCCGCCTACCGTCCGATGGCGCCGGATCCCGAGGGCAGCATCGCCTTCCAGGCCGCCCAGGAACTCATTCTGTCCGGCGCCGCGCAACCCAGCGGCTACACCGAGCCGATCCTGCACCGGCGCCGCCGGGAGCTGAAAGCCAGTCTCGGTCTCTAGATTCGGCCGACACCTGACGAAAGAGGACGAAGACGCCGATGGGCAGGCACAGCTATCCCGGGACCGGGGAACCCCCAGAAGAACCGGCTGAGCCTGACGAGGCCGGTCCGCCCTCCGGGCGGATCCCCCGGGCCGACAGCGGCTGGCAGGGCCGCCGCCGCCGGGACGACGGGGCACGGCGCGGAGTGAGCATCGGCGTGATCGCCGCACTGGCCACGGTGGTCGTTCTGGTCGGGGCCATCATCCTGTGGCGGTTCTTCGGCAATGCGCTGTCCCGCCGGTCCGACGACGCAGCCGAGCAGTGCCTGGGTGGAACGGCCACCGTCGCCGTCGTCGCCGACCCGTCGATCGCCGAAACCATCACCGTATTCGCCGAGAGGTACAACGCCGATGCGACGCCGGTCGGTGACAAATGCGTCGAGGTGACGGTCCGACCGGGCGATTCTGAGCCCATCCTGCGGGGCCTCATCACCACCTGGCCCTCCGAACTCGGCGGTCAGCCGGCACTGTGGCTGCCGGCCAGTTCGATCCAGTCCGCACGGCTGCAGTCCGCCGTCGGCAAGCAGGTAGTCAGCGACGACCGCTCCCTGGTGACCTCGCCGGTGGTGCTGGCCGTGCGGCCGCAACTCAAGGATGCACTGGCGCAGGAGGGTTGGGCCGCGCTGCCGGGCCTGCAGACCGACCCCGTCGCGCTGGACAACCGCAAGCTCGCCGGTTGGGGCTCGCTGCGACTGGCACTGCCGGCGGTCGGCGCCGCGGACGCCTCCTACCTGGGGGCCGAAGCCGTCGCCACCACCTCGGCAGCGCCGAATACCCCGCCGACCGCCGGCCTCGGTGCGGTCAGCGCGCTGCTGTCGGGGCAGCCGAAGCTTCCGGACAACACCGCCGCGCAGGCATGGGACGCGCTGTTGAGCGGCGGCGACCCCGCGGCCGCGCCGGTCCACGCAGTGCTGACCACCGAGCAACAGCTGTTCTCCCGCGCCGCCGGGATGGCCGATGCCCGCAACGCGCTGGCGGAGTGGGTTCCCAGCGGCGGCGCCGCCGTTGCCGACTACCCCACCGTGCTGCTCTCCGGCCCGTGGCTGAGCGATGAACAGGTCACCGCGGCAAGCGAGTTCGCCCGGTACATACGAAAGTCGGAACAACTGGAAGAACTGGCCAAGGTCGGCTTCCGTGCACCGGACACCGACCCCCCGGCCAGCGATGTGGTCGACTTCCCCGCGTTGGCGGCACCCCTGCCGATCGGCGACGGCGCGATGCGGGCGGCCCTGGCGGCCCTGGTCGCGCCGGCCGCCGAGGCCACCACCACCGTGATGCTCAACCAGAGCCTGACCGGTGTCACGGGCCCACTGCGGGACCGGATCATGGCGTTGCCCCCCAACGCGGCCGTCGGGTTGTGGACGTTCAACGGCACCGACAGCAGCACCGCGGTGCCCGTCGGTCCGGTCTCGGAGGATCTGGACGGTCAACCGCGCTCGGCCGCACTGGCGGCGGCACTGGACGGACTGCCGCCGTCCAGCGGCGGCGTGTCGTTCACCACGCTGCGCCTGGTTTACGACGACGCACTGGCCAATTTCCGCCCCGGACAACCGAATTCGGTATTGGTGATGACGACGGGCGCACACAGCGACCAGACGCTCGACAGCCAGGGCCTGCAGGATTTCGTCAAGTCCGCCGTGGACCGCGACCGCCCGGTGGCGATCAACGTGATCGACGTCGGCGACGATCCCGACCGGGACACCTGGGAGGCAGTCGTCCGACTCTCCGGGGGCACCTACCAGAGCGTGCCGCCGGACTCACCGGCGTTGATGGCGGCGATCGGGCGGGCCCTGCCCTAATCGCCCGGAGGTGCCAGTCCGAGCAGTGCGATGGCGAAGCCGGTGAACTCCTCGGGAACCTCGATCTGGGGGTAGTGCCCGATGCCGGGAAGCTCCACAACGTCGGCCGCCGGACGCAGTTCCCGCAGACCGCCCAGCACCGAGGTCGTGGCGACAGGATCACCGGTGGCCCACAGGAAGGCCAACGGCTTCGGCCAGTCCCGGACTGCACCGTGCCAGCGGCCCGCGAACGCCACCCGCTCATCCAGATAGGCGCACAACAGGTGCAGGATGCGCTGGCCGCCGGCGCGGGCCAGCAGCGCCCACTGAGCCCGCGCCTCGGCGTCGGAAAGCCGATGGGTCGTGCTGAAGAGCCTGGCGAATCCCCGCAGGAAGCTCCGTTGGGTGGTCAGCCTGGACAGCGCCGGCCCGAGCGGCCCGCGCAGAATCCTCTGGCTCGGTCGGAGGCTCGCCCGCTCGATGATCACGCTGCCGTTGGTGAGCACCGCACGCCGCAGGTCGAACGACAACGCGCCGGCCAGGTCGCGGGCCAGCAGTTCGGTGGCCACCGAGGTGCCCATGTCGTGCGCGATCAGCACCACCGGACCGATGACCGACTCGGCGACCACCTGTTCGACGATGTCGGCCTGCTCCATCAGGCTGTAGCGGTGCGGCCGGGGCTTGTCCGACAGGCCGAACCCAAGGAAGTCCAGGGTCAACCAGGGCCGGTCGCCGAGCAGTTCGGTGACCCCACGGAAATCGTAGGAACTCGACGGAAATCCGTGCAGCAGAAGCACGGTGGCGACTCCGGGATGGGCGCGCCCGGATGACGACCGGACGAACACCCGACCGGCCCTGGTCGCGACCAGACGCCCGCCGTCACGCCAGTCGCGGACGGACTCGGGCAGGTCGGGTTCCATCAGCTCACGCGAAGGCTTCCACCGGCGGGCACGAACACATCAGGTTCCGGTCCCCGTAGGCACCGTCGATGCGGCGCACCGGCGGCCACACCTTGGGCCGGAATCCCGTGCCGAGCGGGTAGGCGGCCCGTTCACGAGTGTAGGGGTGGTCCCACTGGTCGATGAGCAGACACTCGGCGGTGTGCGGGGCGTTGCGCAGCGGATTGTCGTCGACGGGCCACTGGCCCGACCCCACCTGATCGATCTCGGCACGGATGGCGATCATCGCCTCACAGAACGCGTCGACCTCGGCCAGGCTCTCGCTCTCGGTGGGTTCGACCATCAACGTTCCGGCCACCGGGAAACTCATGGTGGGTGCATGGAACCCATAGTCCGCCAACCGTTTTGCCACATCGTCGACCGTCACCCCGGTGGCCTTGGTGATCGGGCGCAGATCCAGGATGCACTCGTGGGCCACCATGCCGTTCTCACCGGTGTAGAGCACCGGGTAGTACTCGTCGAGGCGGCGGGCGATGTAGTTGGCCGACGCGATCGCCACCAGCGAGGCGTTGCGGAGTCCGTTCGCCCCCATCATCCGGATGTAGGACCAGGTGATCGGCAGGATCGAGGCCGAGCCGTATGGCGCCGCCGACACCACGTGCCCGTGCGGCAGTTCCGGGGCCAGTGGGTGCCCGGGCAGGTAGGCCGCCAGGTGCGCCCGAACGGCCACCGGGCCGACCCCTGGACCACCGCCGCCGTGCGGAATGCAGAAGGTCTTGTGCAGGTTCAGGTGGCTGACGTCGCCGCCGAACTTACCGGGACGCGCCAGACCCACCAGTGCGTTGAGATTCGCCCCGTCGACGTAGACCTGGCCGCCGGCGTCGTGGACGGCGGCGCAGATCTCGGCGATGTCGTGCTCGAAAACACCGTGGGTGGACGGGTAGGTGATCATCAGCGCGGCAAGCGAATCGGCGTGTTCGGCCACCTTGGCTTGCAATTCGTCGAGGTCCACGTCGCCGTTCTCCCGGCATCCCACGACCACCACCCGCATTCCGACCATCGCGGCCGACGCGGCGTTGGTGCCGTGGGCGCTCGACGGGATCAGGCACACGTCGCGGTGCGTCTCGCCCCGCTCGGCGTGGTAGGCGCGGATGGCCAGCAGGCCGGCGTACTCACCCTGGGATCCGGCGTTGGGCTGCAGGGAGATGGCGTCGTAACCGGTGATTCCGGTGAGCCACTCCTGCAGGTCGGCGATCATCCGCCGCAGACCTGCGGCGTCGTCGGCGGGCGCGAAGGGATGCTGGCGGCCGAACTCGGGCCAGGTGACAGATTCCATCTCGGCGGCGGCGTTGAGTTTCATGGTGCACGAGCCCAGCGGGATCATGGTGCGGTCCAGCGCGAGGTCCTTGTCGGCCAGCGAGCGCAGGTAGCGCATCATCGCCGTCTCGGTCCGGTAAGAGGTGAAGGCCGGATGGGTGAGGAATCCCGTTGCGCGCCTTTCCAGTTCGGGCCCGGCGTAGCCGCCGGCCGGCACGGCTCCCGCTCCGAAGGCCTCCAGAACCCGTGTGACGTGCTCGTCGGTGGTGGCCTCGTCACACGACACCGAGACGTGGTCGTTGTCGGGGCGCCAGACGTTGATCCCCTGCTTCCGCGCTGCCTCCTGGATCTGGGCGCCCTTGCCCGGTACGTGGGCCAGCACGGTGTCGAAGAAGGTGTCGTGCACCATGTCGACCCCGGCCGCGGCCAGTCCCGCCGCCACCGAGCGGGCGTGGCCGTGCACCCGGCCGGCGATGCCGGTCAGGCCCTCGGCGCCGTGGTAGCTGGCGTACATGGCGGCCATCACCGCCAGCAGCACCTGCGCGGTGCAGATGTTCGACGTGGCCTTGTCCCGGCGGATGTGCTGTTCGCGGGTCTGCAGTGACAACCGGTAGGCCGGGGATCCGTCGGCGTCCAGCGACACCCCGACCAGTCGTCCCGGCAGCTGACGGGCGTGGCCGGTGTGCACGGCCAGGTAGCCGGCGTGCGGACCGCCGAACCCCATCGGCACCCCGAACCGCTGGGCGGTGCCGAACGCCACATCCGCGCCGATCTCCCCGGGCGGGGCGATCAGCGTGCATGCCAGCAGGTCGGCGCCGATGGCCACCAGGGCGCCGCGTTCGTGCGCCTGCTCCACCAGCTTCGACCAGTCAGTGACCCGGCCGCTGGCGCCCGGCAACTGGGCGATCACACCGAAGAACTCACCGTCCGGCAGGCCGAGATGCAGGTCGGCGGTGACGATCTCGATACCCAGCGGCTCGGCGCGGGTGACCAGGATGGCCGCAGTCTGGGGGAACAGGTCGGAGTCGACGGCCAGTCGGTTCGACGACCCGCGGTAGGCGCGGTGCATCAGGGTCATCGCCTCGGCGGCGGCGGTGCCCTCGTCGAGCATCGAGGCGTTGGCGATGTCCAGTCCGGTCAGATCGGCGATCATCGTCTGGAAGTTCAGCAGCGCCTCCAGACGGCCCTGGCTGATCTCCGGCTGGTAGGGCGTGTAGGCGGTGTACCAGGCCGGGTTCTCCAGGATGTTGCGCAGCAGCACCGGCGGAGTCAGCGTGTCGTAATAACCCTGGCCGATCATGGAGATGGCAATCGTGTTGGCGTCGGCCAACTCTCGCAATTCGGCCAGCGTCTGGTGTTCGGTCGCCGGCGCGGGCAGCGACTGCAATCCGGGGGCGGCACCGGAATCCCCGAGGGCGTCGAGAATGCCGGCCGGCAGCGCCTTGGCCGCCAACTCGTCGAGCGAATCCACCCCGATGACCCCGAGCATGGTGGACAGCTCTTCGGAATCGGGTCCGATGTGGCGGGCGGCGAATGGGGTGGGTTCATGCACGGGCGGGCACTCCTGACTAGGGCGGACGCTGTCGATGGACGTCCTCTCCCTCTGTCGTTGGTGCCTGAGAGATTCGGCCTGCGAGTGTGTGACCCGCGCCTTTCCCCATGGGCGGGTGGCCCGGGGGCCACCGCTTTCCAGAGGCGCCGCTTCCGCTCACGGTCCGGGGGCCTGAGAGGTTGACGGAGAGGTGTTGCTCCTTCGGCGTCCGGGGCTGGATGCCACGGAACTCTCCCGCGCGCGGTCGACGCAGGACCAAGTCTAGCCGGGCTGCGGACGGAAGTCGCACCGCAGCGCGGCCGGACCGGGCTATCGCCAGGAAACAGACCAATTGCCGAGTTCTCAATATTTGCTATCCAGCCGATTCCCGAACGCTAATGTCCTGCTCTAGCAATTCCTCAGCCAGACTTGGAGCAGAGAACATGAGCGCAGCATTATTCGTCGGCCGCGTAGGCGGAATGGCCGTCGCCCTCGGGATCGGGGTGGCGATCGCCCAGGGAACGGCGGTAGCAGGCGCCGACACCGACCGGGCAGATTCTTCGTCCCGTGCGTCCGCATCCGCGGATGTCCAACGCGGGAGTGCCACCCCCAAGCGCGGCGCGTCGCGGGCCTCCGCCACTAAGCCGGCGGCATCGACCGCCTCGACCCGGAGTCGCAACAACGAGGTCGCCCCGGACCTCGACCTGTCAATCCCCGACGTACCGGCGGCACTGCCTGCCGCCGCGAGCACGGTCACCCTGCCCGCCGCGGCCGCGCCCGCCGCGGCCGAGTTAGTCCCTGCCGCCGCCTCCGCGCCAGTCGCCTCCGCGGCAGTCGCACCGGACGCCCCGGACCCGAAGGCAACCGTCGACACCACCTACGGCACCCTGGGCAAATGGATGATCAACAAGGCCGGCGAGGTCGCCGACTGGGTCGGCCTCCCCTATTGTGGGGAAGGCTCGGACGGCAGCTGCACAAAGCCGCCGGGTAAGACCATGCAGGAGCCCATCAACACGGTCTTCGTCGTCAAGGCGCCCAACAAGTACTCGGCGGAACTGCAGCTGGACTTCGCCCTGAAGGTGTCCGGTTTCGGCCCCTCATGCTGCAGCAGCATCGGGTACAAGGCGATCATCGGCGACACGACCGACCCCCAGTTCCCCAAGGGCGGTCCTCTCGGACTGGGCATCCTCCCGCCGTTGCCGGGAAATCTCTTCCAGACCGGCCTGCTGGGGCGCGCCGGCATTGGTCCGGCCTACCGGGACTTCCCGTTCTTCCTCGCCAATACCCACCTGCGCACCTTCGGCGGAGAGTCCGACGGCAACGGGAACTACATCTTCACCGCGTCGGTGAGCAAAGAGAACCTTGCTACCGCGGGCGGGGGTCTGACGCACGGATTCGAGTCCTACGAGGAGGCGCGCGCCAAGTTGCTCCGAAACATGATGGGCGCGTCCTGGCTCATCGGATCGAAGAATCTCGGCACCGTCGACATGGGTAACAAGATCTCCGCCGACAACCCCGACTACACCACCGGCGATGCCGACGGGTTCGCTCAGGTGATCGCACTGACCGGGTTGTTCGGCGGCGGCGCGGCACAGAGTGCACCCTCCCTGGCGTCCATTCGGCCCGCCCGGAGCACCACGGCCCTCTGAGATTCGGTGAGACTGATTGACCCCCAGGCGAAATCCGCCTGGGGGTCAGTTAGTTGGGGGCCGCTGAGGTAGGCCTCAGCCGATCTTGCGGTCGCGGCTCTTACGCCGCGAGGCCAATTCGTCCTCCGGCGCGGCAATGGACTCGCCGCCGTCGGCACGCTCGCCCGGGAAGTCCGCGATGGCTCCGGTCAGTTCGCGCATGGCACCGCTGACCGCGATGCCGAAGACGCCCTGACCGCCCTGCAGCAGGTCCACCACCTCTTCGGCGGAGGTGCACTCGTAAACGGTCGTGCCGTCGGAGAAGAGCGTGATGTTGGCCAGGTCCTGAACGCCGCGCTGACGCAGATGGTCGACGGCCACCCGGATGTTGTGCAGCGAGATCCCGGTGTCGAGGAGGCGCTTGACGATCTTGAGGACGAGGATGTCCTTGAACGAGTACAGCCGCTGGCTGCCGGATCCGGCGGCGCCGCGGATCGACGGCACGACCAGCGAGGTGCGGGCCCAGTAGTCGAGTTGGCGATAGGTGATGCCGGCGATCTGGCAGGCGCTCGGCCCGCGGTAACCCACCAGCTCGTCGGGTACTGAATCGTCGGGGAAGAGCCCACCCTGCACGGGCGGGCCGACCACCGCCATGGGCGGAGCGTCGTCCTCGTAACGGGCGCTGGGGGCAGCGAAATCCAACTGCTCCTGACGTGGCTCGTCGCCCACGATGTCTCCTCTCGCCGATCCGTCGCCCCGCCGACCGCGTCGTGCTCTCAAGTGGATTGAGCATACGCCTTGCCGAGCTGGGTTAGGGGTCCTGCCGCAACCTTGCGTCGCCCCCGAAGTATGGCCGCCGCCAACCACCCTCACCGACAACCGATTGGCGTGTCGGGTCAGCCATGACCGAGATGAGACGCATCCGTAACCTGCACCGACGGATGCGCCGGCGTCATCCTGCCTTGAAGTCGTCCGGGGACACGCTGTCGAGGAACTCCTTGAACTTCTCGACCTCGTCCTCCCGGACGGCCCCGGCGGCTTCCTCGTCGCCCTCGTCGGGGATGAGCAGGCCGGCGGCGTCGAGCACGGACTCCTCGACGTGGATCGGGACGCCCATGCGCAGCGCGATGGCCACCGAATCCGACGGCCGGGCCGATACCCGAACATCGTGGTCGAAGACGAGGTCGGCGAAGAACGTGCCTTCCTGAAGGTCGACGATGCGGACTTCCTTCAGCGAATGCCCAAGAGCACCAATGACATCCCGGAACAAATCGTGCGTCAGAGGGCGGGCGGGCTCGACGCCCTGCTGTTCCAGGATGATCGCGTTCGCCTCGGTCTGCCCGATCCAGATCGGCAGGTAGCGATCCCCGGTTGCCTCGCGCAGCAGAAGAACCGGCTGGTTGGCGGGCTGCTCGACACGAATCCCGACCACTCGAACCTCAGCCATACGTCGACCTCCGCCATCGGTGAAGCAGTCAATGACAAGTCTAGTCCAGTCCTCAGCGATCGAGAACGTCGCGCACGGCCGACTTGATCAGCGACGTGTGCAGCGTGATGGCCAGCGCCGCAACCTCGCGGGCCAGATCGTCGGCCCGGTCCCGCGCTCCGGTGCGACCCGCCTTGCCGACCGGCCCGGCGATCTGAGCTATGAGATCGGACTGCCGGTCCGCGGCGGATCGGAATGCGCGCAGATGCCGGGGCTCCACCCCGTACTCCCCGAGCGCAGCCGCGCACTGGGCGATCACCACGGAATGCTCGTCGAAGAAACCGCCCGGCCCGCTCGAGATGATGCCGGCCCGGCACAGCGCGGTGATCAGGTCGTCGGCGACGCCCGACCGCCGGCGCAGGTCCTCCCGGGTGAGCCGGACCGGCGACGGAGTTCCGACTCCGCCCCCGCGTGCGTCCTCGTGATCGTCACCGACGGGAACCAGCCGCGGCGCCGGATACGGTGACCCGCCCGCGGGCAGTTCGCTGTCCGGCCGGGCGTCGAGTTGGGCCTTGATCACCTTGAGCGGCAGGTAGTGGTCACGCTGGGCGGTGAGGATGAAACGCAGACGCGCACAGTCGAACGCGGTGAACCGCCGGTACCCCGAGGGGCTGCGCTCCGGGGTGACCAGACCCTCGGCTTCCAGGAAGCGGATCTTGGAGATCGTCACATCCGGGAAATCCGGCCGCAGCAACTCCAGAACCGCTCCGATCGACATCCCGGTCGGGGCGGGACTTCCCGGGGCGGTCACGAGCCGCCGGCACCACCCGGTCCGTCGGCTGCCTTGGGACCGGTCAGAAACACCAGACGGAACTTGCCGATCTGCACCTCGTCGCCATTGGCGAGTGTCGCCGAATCCACCGGCTCGCGATTGACGTAGGTCCCGTTGAGACTGCCGACGTCGACGACCTGGAACTCGCTGCCGTCGGACCGGAACTCGGCGTGCCGGCGACTGACGGTGACGTCGTCGAGGAAGATGTCGGAGTCGGGGTGACGGCCCGCTGACGTGGTCGGCTGGTCGAGCAGAAAGCGGGAACCTGCATTCGGCCCGCGCTTGACCACCAGCAGCGCCGAACCCACGGGCAACCCCTCGACCCCGGACACTGACGTTCCGCCCGAAGGACTTGCCGGCGCGTCGAGGTCATTGAGGAAGTCCGCCCGGAAGACCGAGGTCGTCTCCACGGTGACCTCGTCAGAGGTCTCGTCCTTCTCCGTCACCCGTTACTCCTCACTGGCTGCTTGTCTCGACCGTACCGTTACCCGGTCGTCGGTGTACCCACCTACGCAGGATCACCTGTTCGGCAGGACCCTAACAACAATCCTCAGTCGACCGTGTTCTGGTAGGCATCGGCGTCGAGCAGCGCCCCGAGTCCCTGGTCCAGGCTTGCCTCGTCGGCGCGCAGCTCCAGCAGCCAGCCCTGGCCGTACGGATCGGAATTGATCAGCTGGGGGCTGCCGTCCAGATCGCTGTTGACCGCGACCACCGTCGCCGAGACGGGTGCATACAGATCGGAGACGGACTTGGTGGACTCCACCTCGCCGAACGACTCGCCGGCGGTCACCTCGGTGCCGACGTCGGGCAGTTGCACGTACACGACATCGCCGAGGGACGACTGCGCGAAGTCGGTGATGCCGACTCGGACGGTGTCGTCGCCGGTGCGGTGGACCCACTCGTGCTCGGCGGTGTAGCGCAGGTCGGCGGGAATGTCGCTCACGGTGCTCCTCGTTCTGATGCGCCGATGGCGCGGGCCCTCACTTGACGGGCTGAGCGTATTGGTGTGGTTTCGGTTGCCGCAAGGCGAGTGGGCGATTCCCGGTGACGCCGTCCGCTGCGGTGCGGCAGGCCCGTCATACGGACGCGTCGCGCGTCTCCCGGGGCATCCGGCGCACCACCAGACGAACTTGCAGCAGATACAGCACAGCCGACCACAGGTACATGCCGGCGCCCCAGATCACGAAGGCCCAACCGCACGCAGCTACGGCGCGATTCCATCCAAAGTCACACTGGCCCAACAGAATCAGTGGAAATCCCGACATCAACGCAAAGGTGGCAGCCTTGCCGATGTAGGTGACCGGCAACGCGGTCACACCCCGGCTGCGGACCACCGGCAGCGTCGCGGCGAGCACGGCGTCGCGGACGAGCAGGATCCCGACAAACCACCACGGCACCACACCGGCCAATGCCAACCCGAGCGGCACCGTGACCATGTAGACGCGGTCGACCAGCGGGTCGAGCAACTCCCCCAGCCTCGAGGACTGATTCGGCACCAGCCGCGCGATCTTGCCGTCGGCCCAGTCGGAGGTCCCGCTGAACATCAGGATCGCGGTGGCCCATCCGTAGGCGTGGCGCGCCAGCAGCAGGTAGAGGAACACCGGGACCAGGACCAGCCGGATCGCGCTGAGGACGTTGGGGATCGTCAGTACCCGGCCACGCATGGAATGAACCTAGCGGAACACGCCCGGCAGGCAGCGGTGTGTGCAGCGTTAGCGGAACACGCCCGGCAGGCAGCGGTGTGTGCAGCGTTAGCGGAACACGCCCGGCAGGCTCAGCGCCGACAGCGTGTCGTCGCGCATCGGGTTGTCGTGGACCATGTAGGTCCACGTCGACGTCGGTCGTGCCAGCTTGGAAAGGTCCAGGCCGGGTTCGTCGGCCAGCACGTTGGCCGTCTCGAACGTCTGCTGCGAGGCCTCGATGGCGTCGGCGGCCAGATGGCCGAACGCGTCCACGGCGAGCCGGTGGAATTCGTCGAGCGGGTTCTGCCGGCCCAGCGCCCGCAGGTGGATGCTCTCCCGGATATCGGAGAGATAGGCCAGGTGGTCGGCCCACCCGCGGTCGAGGTGGTAGAGCATGATGCCCCGGCAGATGCGCTCGAGGTCGTCTTCGGAGACCTGTTCCGCGAGTTCGGCATACCGCTCCGGCGCCAGTTCGCGCAGCTCCTCCCGCGCGGCGGGCGTGCTCAGCAGGGTGCTGCGACGGTCGACGATGATGGACCGTTGCTGGGCGATCAATTGGTTGTAGCGCCAGGTGTTGGCATGGACGTCGAGCAGTCGACCCTCGGCCACCCGCTGGGCATGGTCGAGCAGGGCGTTGGCCTTGGGACTGGTGATGCGCCCGGTCTCATCGCACTCGCTGGGCAGCTTCGGGTTCTCGAGATTGGCGATGACCACGTCGTCCTCCCAACTGGAGAAGAACACCGACGAGCCGGGGTCGCCCTGCCGCCCGGAGCGGCCGCGCAACTGGTTGTCGAGCCGCTCGGTGTTGTGCCGACCGGTACCGATGACGTGCAGACCCCCGAGTTCGGCGACCTCGTCTTTTTCCGGGGCGGTTTCGCTGATCTCGGAACCGCCGAGCCTGATGTCGGTGCCTCGCCCGGCCATCTGCGTGGACACCGTGACCGCTCCCAGCTTGCCGGCCTCGGCGATGACCCGGGCTTCTTCCTCGTCGTTCTTGGCGTTGAGCACCACCGCGGGCACTCCGCGGCGAAGCAGGCGCTCGTGCAGGTCCTCGGACTCGGCGACGTCCTGGGTGCCGACCAGGATGGGCTGACCCGTCGCGTGCGTCTCGATGATGTGGTCGATGATGGCGTCGTTCTTGGCAGCGGCGGTGATGTAGACCCGGTCCGGCTCGTCGGTGCGCACGGTCGGGGTGTTCGGCGGGATCGGTGAGACGCCGAGCTTGTAGAACTGACGCAACTGTTCACCGGCGGCCAGCGCGGTGCCGGTCATACCGCACACCGTGGGGTACCGGTTGATCAATGCCTGCACGGTGATGGTGTCGAGAACCTCGCCGGTCTCGGTGGTTTCGATGCCCTCCTTGACCTCCACGGCGGCCTGCAGGCCATCCGGCCAGCGCTGCAGCGAGGCGATGCGCCCGCGGGAGGCGTTGATCAGCTGCACGGCCCCGTCGCGCACGATGTAGTGCACGTCGCGCTGCAGCAGGACGTGGGCGTGCAGCGCGACGTTGACCTCGGTCAGGGTGGTGCCGACGTGTTCCTCGGAGTACAGGTCGATCCCGCCGAGTGCCTTCTCGATTTTCTGGGCACCGGCTTCGGTGAGATGGACGTTGCGGTTGTCGGAGTCGGTGGCGAAGTCCTGGCCGGCGGTCAACTCCCCCACCAGGCGGACGATCTCCAGCTTCGGGGTCTCGCGGTGGCTGGTGCCCGCGAGCACCAGTGGGACCAGGGCCTCGTCGACCAGCACCGAGTCGGCCTCGTCGATGAGCGCGACATCGGGACTGGGCGAGACCAGATCGTCGACGTCGGCGACCAACTGGTCGCGCAGCACGTCGAAGCCGATCTCGTTGACGGATGCGTAGGTCACGTTGCACCGGTAGGCCGCCCGGCGTTCCTCGCGGGTGGAGTCTGCGGTGATCCAGCCGACCGTCAGACCCATCGCCTCGATGACCGGCCCCATCCACTCGGCGTCGCGGCGGGCGAGGTAGTCGTTGATGGTGACCACGTGCACGGTGCGGCCGGCCAGCGCGTAGCCGGCGGCGGCGATCGCACCGGAGAGCGTCTTGCCCTCGCCGGTGGCCATCTCGATGACATCGCCCGCCAGCATGCGCAGCGCACCGAGCAGCTGTACGTCAAAGGGCCGCAACCCGATCGCACGGTCGGCAGCCTCCCGGGCGATGGCCAGGAACTGCGGGACGTCGGGCGAGTCGGCGAGGTCCTCGAGCGCCAGCAGGTGGGCGGCCCTGGCGAGTTGTTCGTCGTCGAGGCCGCCGGCCTTCTCGTCGAATTCCCGGGATGCGTCCACCTCGACCATCGACTGGGCCTTGACCTTGTCGGTGGTCGCGCCGAGCATGCGCCAGAAGCCGCGGCTGATTCGGCCCTGGCCGGACTCGGTGGATCTGGGTGTCTTGGAGGAACTTCTCGCCACGGACCCAACCGTACCGCCCTGCTGACCACCGTAACCGTGCGGTTGGGTGCCCTCCCGTCTGCGCTGCGGTAACTTCCGAGTGCGTCACCTTCGAGCGAGGAGAGCCCGTTGGACACATTCACCCCGTCACTGGACTGGGGGCATGAGGTGGTCCCGTCGCTGCTGTGGATCGCTCGCGCCTGGGCGATCACGGCGGTGCTGACCGTGCTGGCCCTGGTACTGCTGGCGCGACTGACCGTCTGGGGACGCCAGTACTGGCGGATCACCCGCGATTACTTCACCGGCCGCGACTCGGTCCTGGTGTGGGTGTGGCTCGGTGTGCTGCTGATGTCGACGATGATCTCGGTACGCATCAACGTGCTGCTGAGCTACCAGGGCAACGACCTGATGGAATCGCTGCAGATGGCCTTCACCGCAACCGGCGAGGGTGATCAGAACGGCAGGCAGATCGCGATCCACGGGTTCTACGGCTCACTGATCATCTTCGGAATCCTGGCCACCATCTACGTCGGCCGGATCATGCTCGACCTCTACCTGACCCAACGCTTCATCATCCGGTGGCGAACGTGGCTGACATCCCGGCTGACCGGCGACTGGCTGGCCGACCGCGCCTATTACCGGGCCCGGTTCACCGACACCAACACCGACAACCCCGACCAGCGCATCCAGCTCGACGTCGACGTCTTCACCACCGGCATCGGCGGTCTGCCCAATCAACCGCAGGTGATGACCTCCTCCACGCTGCTGTTCGGGGCGATCGAGTCGGTGTCGACGGTGGTCTCCTTCGTCCCGATCCTGTGGGGACTGTCCGGACCGCTGACCTTCGGCGGCATCACCCTCAACCACGCGCTGTTCTGGGTGGCGTTCGCCTACGTCTTCTTCGCGACGATCGTCGCGTTCTGGATCGGCCGCCCGCTGATCCGCCTGAGCTTCCGCAACGAGGCCACCAACGCCGCCTTCCGGTACGCACTCATCCGGCTGCGCGACGCGGCCGAGGCGGTCGGTTTCTACCGTGGCGAGAAGGCCGAACGAAAGCTGCTGCGCAGCCGTTACATGTCGATCATCGACAACTACCGGGCCTATGTCCGACGGACCATCGGGCTGACGGGGTGGAATCTCTCGCTGAGCCAATTGCTCAGTCCGCTACCGCTTCTCGTTCAGGCACAGCGGTTGTTCCGGGGCGAGATCACCTTCGGCGACGTGAGCCAGTCCTCGAGCGCCTTCGGGCAGATCTCCGACTCGCTGTCGTTCTTCCGTAACGCCTACGACCAGTTCGCCGCCTACCGGGCGGCCATCATCCGTCTGCACGGCCTGGTGGAGACCAACGAGGACGCCTGCCGGATGCCCAGTGTCGAGACCGTCCCCAGCGAGGACGGATCTGTGGAGCTGACCCGGGTCGAGGTGCGGACCCCCACCGGCGGCCAATTGGTGGATCCGCTGAGCCTGCGACTGGACCCGGGCGACACCATGGTGGTGACCGGACGTTCGGGCACCGGCAAGACGACGCTGCTGCGCAGCCTCGCGCAGATGTGGCCATACACCTCCGGGACGGTGCGTCGTCCGATGGGTGACCACCAGACGATGTTCCTCTCCCAGATGCCCTATGTACCGCTGGGCGACCTGCGCACGGTGGTTTCCTATCCCGCCGATTGCTACGACATCCCCGATGAGGTGCTGGAGCGGACGCTGTCGAAGGTGGCGCTGACGCATCTGTGCTCGCGACTCAACGAGGAGGCCGATTGGGCCAAGGTGCTCTCACCCGGTGAGCAGCAGCGGGTGGCCTTCGCCCGCATCCTGCTCAACCGACCCAAGGTGGCGTTCCTCGACGAAGCGACCTCGGCGCTGGACGAGGGCCTCGAGTACTCGGTGTACGACCTGGTTCGCACCGAGTTGCCCGACACCATTCTGGTCAGCGTCAGCCACCGCCCGAGTGTCGACCGCTATCACGACAAGCACCTGGAACTGCTCGGCGGCGGCGAGTGGCGGATGGGTCGGGTCGAGGACGCGGACGCGGACGAGCGGAACCCGGCCGGGGTCTGATGGAGTTGTACAAGCCCTCATTGGACTGGGCGAACGAGATTCCGCAATCTCTGCTGTGGACGGCCAAGGCCTGGCTGATCACCGCGGTCGTCGCGGTCCTGGTTCTGGTGCTGCTGGCCCGCTACACCACCTGGGGGCGGCAGTTCTGGCGGGTGAGCGGGGACTATTTCCGCGGGCGCAGCAGTACCGCGGTATGGGCCTGGCTGGGCGTTCTGCTGTTCCTGACCCTGATCACGGTGCGACTCAATGTTCTGCTCAGTTACCAGGCCAACGATCTGTACTCCTCGCTGCAGGTCGCTTTCGAGGGCGCCGGGGCCGGTGACCAAGCCGTTCGCGACTCCGGGGTGCACGGATTCTGGACGGCCATCATCGTTTTCGTCCTCATCGCGGCGGTGTACGTCGGGCGCCAACTGATCGACATCTACCTGACCCAGCGCTTCATCATCCGCTGGCGGGTGTGGTTGACAGACCGCCTCGCCGGGGACTGGCTCGACAACGAGTCCTTCTACCGGGGTCGGTTCCTCGAGCATCCCATCGACAACCCCGACCAGCGCATCCAACTCGACATCGATTCCTTCACCGCCAGCACCGGAACCGGGCAGAACACCCCGACCGCGGGTACCGCGACGACATTGCTGTTCGGGGCGATCAACGCGATGGTGTCGGTGGTGGCGTTCACGCCGATCCTGTGGAACCTGTCCGGGCCGCTGGCGCTGTTCGGGTTCACCCTGAATCACGCGCTGTTCTGGATCGCGCTGGTGTACGTGTTCGCCACCACGGTGATCGCGTTCTGGATCGGCCGCCCGCTGATCCGCTTCAGCTTCCGCAACGAGTTGACCAACGCCGCCTTCCGGTACGCGCTGGTGCGGATGCGGGACGCCGCCGAGTCGATCAGTTTCTACCATGGGGAGGAGGCCGAAAAGTCAATCCTGCGTTCACGTTTCGCCGCGGTCATCTCCAACTACCGGGGGTTCGTCGTGCGAACGCTCGCGCTGCTCGGCTGGAATCAGACGATCACCCAACTCATCAACCCGCTGCCGCTGGTGGTGCAGGCGCAGCGACTTTTCAGCGGCCAGATCACCTTCGGCGACGTGACCCAGTCGGCATCGGCGTTCAACAGCGTGCACGACTCGCTGTCCTTCTTCCGCTCGGTCTACGACTCGTTCGCCGCCTACCGGGCCACCATCATCCGCCTCGACGGCCTGGTGGACGCCAACGAGCGGGCGCGGGCCCTGCCACGACTGGACGCGGGGGAAAGCGCCGACGGTTCACTCGAGTTGCAGAACATCGAGGTGCGCAATCCGGCCGGCCAGACCCTCATCAGTGGACTGGATCTGCGTCTTGATCCGGGCGATTCGCTGGTGATCACCGGCCCGTCCGGGTGCGGCCGGACCACGCTGCTGCGCAGCATCGCGCGGCTGTGGCCGTATGCCACCGGAACCATGTTGCGCCCGGACGGCGACGGGGACGCGATGTTCCTGTCGCAGGTGCCCTACCTGCCCCTCGGCGATTTGAGAGCGGTGCTGTCGTACCCGAGTCGCGAATGCACGATCACCGATGAGGAACTCATCACCACCCTCGACGACGTCGCACTGGGCCACCTCTCCGCGCGGCTGACCGAGAGTCAGGACTGGTCGAAGGTGCTCTCACCCGGCGAGCAGCAGCGCATCGCCATCGCCCGGGTTCTGCTGCAGAAGCCGAGGGTGATCTTCCTCGACGAGTCCACGGCTGCGATCGACGAGGGGCAGGAGTTCGCCCTCTACCGGCTGCTGCGCACCCGCCTGCCGGATGGCATCATCGTCTCGGTGACCCACCGTGGAACGGTCGAACAGCACCACGAGCACCACTTGAGACTGCACAAGGACGGCAGCTGGGAACTGGACCGCCGAGAACCCGTCGGGGTCTGACCCGTGTGATTTCCCCGCCCGCCGGTAGCGTCGGCGGAATGGCAGACAGCTTCGCCGTCGACCGGCTACGCGGAGACGAGATCGTGCAGGTGTGCCGGGATGTCGAGGCCGGCGATTACACCATCGACGGACCCGTCGTCCTGGGCCCGGGACCGGCACCCGAGGACGGTTCCTGCGGACAGTTCGCCGTGCAGTTTCATGTCAGCACCTCAACCGTGGCACGACTCAAGCGCATCGCCGATGCCCGCGGGATGAGCGTGCCGGAACTGTGCCGACAGGTCGTCGGTGTTTTCGTCGCACAACAGGAAGGCGATCTGGCGGCGCTACTCGCCGCCGAGGCCGAGGCTGCCGACTACCGGCCCAGCCTGGGCCGACACGTCGGCACTGACTGACGGACCGACCTTCGCGATCGCGGCCGCGTGCGCGCCCGCGCGGCGACCGAAGAAGGATCCCGAACCCAGTTGCGTCCCACTGGAGTAGCCCTTGCCGTCCTGGGCCAGCGTCGAGGCGCATGCCCCGGCCGCGTACAGACCGGGGATCGCCGAGCCGTCCCCGGCCAGCACCCGGCCGTCGACATCGGTGGCCAGTCCCCCGACGGTGAAGCCGGAGTACATGGCCTTACCGAGCGACAGGTCGAAGGCCGCCCACGGTCCATGGTCCTGTGGGGCAAGGAATTCCGGTTGTTTGTGGAAGTCCGGGTCCTCGCCGACGGCGGCGAATTCGTTGTAGCGGTCCAGCGTGCCCACCAAGTTGCCGGCCGGAATGCCCAGCGCTGACTCCATCTCCTCGACGGTTTCCCAGCCGTCGATGAAGGTGATCAACGGGAAGTCCGGGCGCTGCAGGTGGCTCTCGTCGACGATGAGGAACGCGGCGCTGTCGGGCTGGTCCATCACGAAACCCGATGTGCGGGAATGGTAGGAGTCCTCGGCGACGAAGCGCCGGCCGAGTTTGTTGACGATGATGCCGGTCAGCAGGATCGCCGGCGGATAGACCGGTGCGGTGATGAACGCCTGGTCCATGTGTTTGGTGGCCGCGCCCCCCGAGACGCCCAGTCGGATGCCGAGTCCGTCGTCGTAGGTGTTGCCGAGCACGAACGGCTTCTCGGCGAGTTTCGGGGTGTGGGCGGCAATCATGTCCTTGTTCATCACGAAGCCGCCGGCGGCGATCACCACCGCGGGCGCCCGGACCGCCCCGGTTTCGCCGAAGTGCTTCCAGGTGACCCCGGCGACGGCGCCGTCGTCGAGCACGAGGTTCGTCGCACCGGTCTCGTAGCGGATCTGCACGCCCAGTTCCGCGGCCCTCGTGAGCAGCAGATCGATCACCATGGCGGCGCCCCGGGTGTCACCGGGCACCGGGACCTTGTGGCCACGAGGGGCGGGCACCGCGAGATCCTTGTAGGGCCACACCTTTTCGTTGCCGGTGTACATCAGCCCCTCGGTGTTGGGCTGGATCACCGCCTTGTGGGGGTAATAGCTGCGCTCGAAGTGCACGCCGAGGTCCTCGAGCCAGTCGAAATGCTCGACGCTGCCCTCGCAGTAGGCGCGGATCTTGTCGGGTTCGGGGTCGCGCGACATCGCGACGAGATAGTTGTACATCTCCTCGACGCTGTCGGGGTGTCCGGTCGCCTGTTGCACGGCGGTGCCACCGCCGAGGTAGAAGTGGCCCCCAGCCATCGCCGTGGTTCCCCCGGCCACGCCCGCACGTTCGAGGACGAGAACCCGGGCTCCACCGGCCGCCGCGGTGACGGCTGCGCATCCGCCGGCGATCCCGAAGCCGATCACCACGACGTCGACCTCGTCGGACCATTCGGTCACTGTCGAGGCATCAACGGGGGCGGGGACGTCCAGGCCGCTCACTGAACGGACCGCTGTGTAGTCATCGAGGTCGAGGATATCGCCGTCACGGGCGACTGGCTAGAACGTGTTCTAGTTCGCCGCGGCCGCGGTGACCACGGCACCCGTCACGCCGCCGTCCTCGCGCAGCTGCTGGCCGGTGGCCTGCCACGAGACCGCCGCCGGCAGCTGACCCCAAGTGCTGTTGAACAGACCGATCATCAGCGCGGTGCCGTCGTTGGCGAGGGTGTACACAGGTCCGCCGGAGTCGCCCTTCTGGCTGACCACGCCGTTGCTCATGGTGAACCAGCCGTTGTTGACCCGCTCGACGGTTCCACAACTCTCTCCGGTGACGACGCCGAAGTGGCAGATGGGCTGCCCGACCGCCAGGGGCGCGCCGGGGTCAACGACCAGTTGCCGGCCGTCGGGCAGGGCGGTGCTGATGGTGACGTCCTTGCCCAGCGCGATGGTCTCGTAATCGGAGATCACCTCGTCGGTGCGCACCACCGTGCCGTCCGGCGTGTTGTCGCGGGCGGTTGCGACCATGCCGATGAAGCGGCCGTCGCGGTCGGTGACCGCACCGGTGCCGCGGCAGTGGCCGGCGGAGTATCCGATGCGCGCAGCGGCATCGACGAATCCCAGGGTGCACACGGTCGTGCCCTGACGGATTTCCATGCCGGGAAAGACCTCAACGGTCAGATCGGCCGCCGCGGCGGGGGCAAGGGCGACGAGCGCGGGCCCGGCCACTGCGGCGAAGACGAGGGATCGCTGGAAACGGGTCACCATACACCTCGATCGGTCGGCAGCCCGTCAACGACGCGGCCGCAATAGCAAGACGCCTGTGTATCGGCTTAGAGAGCCGATCGTTACCGAATTGCGATCGCGGACCGCGTCGTCGCGGCTTTTATTCCCGAACCGCCAGGTCAGGGAATGGTGATGACCTGACCGACCTCGATGTGATCGGGGTTGGCGATGTTGTTGGCCGCGGCCAGCTCGGTGTAGCGATTGCCGTCGCCCAGGTACTGCTTGGCGATGTTGAACAGCGTGTCGCCGGCCACCACGGTGTGGATCTTCTTCTCCTCGGCGACCGGGTTGAACGCGACGGTCTCCTCCTTGACCGGCGGCGGCGGGGCGTCGGTCTCGGTGCGCGACGACCAGGCGACGCCGTCGGCCGCGTAGAGCACCACGTTGCGGTCGTCCTGGATCACCAGCTTGACGTCCTTCTTGCCCTTGGTGTCGGTGTTCCAGATCGGCTTGTCTCCGGCGTAGATCACGAAGTTGCCGTCCGACTGGACGTCGGCGCGGTCGGCGCCCTGGTTGTCGGTGCCGGTGGCCCAGACGGCCTCCCCGCGCGCGGCCAGGACGAGGTTGCCGTCCTCCTGCAGCGTCAGGGTGTAGGCACCATTGGGCGAGGTGATCGAAGCGCCCCGGCCCAGCTGCTGTCCTGCGTTAAGTGTGTCTCCCACGACTGTTTTCCTCCTCGTATTCCGCCCACTTCGGGCGGCGTCCGCGAGCCTACTGGAACTTCAGGAGTCGAAGCCCAGGCCCATCCGGTCGAGGGTCCGCAGGAACGCGTTGCGCCGTCCCCCGTGGTGGTCGGCCCGATCCAGCGACCACCGGGTGGCCTGGATGCCGACGCTGGCGACGGGCTCCGGCGGGAACGGCAGCGGCTTGCGGCGCACCATCTCCAGTTGCGTCCGCTCGGTCGGGCGCCCATCCAGCAGGTCCAGACACACGTCCGCGGCGAAGCGCGTCGCGCCCACCCCCAGTCCGGTGAACCCGTTGACGTAGGCGATGCGGCCCCGTCCGGCCAGCCCCCAGTGCGCACAGAACCGGGTGTTGGTGTCGATCGGGCCGGCCCAGCGGTGGGTGAACCGGACGTCTTCGAGTTGCGGGAAGGTGATGAAGAAGTGTGCCGCCAGCTTGCGGTAGGACTCAGGGCGGTCTTCACGGGTGGGGTCCAGGCGCCGCCCGTAGTAGTAGACGGCGTCGTAGCCGCCCCAGAGGATGCGGTTGTCGGCCGACAACCGGTAGTAGTGGAACTGGTTGGCGCTGTCGCCCACGCCCTGGCGTCCGCGCCAGCCGATGCTGTCGAGCTGGGCCGCGGTCAGCGGTTCGGTACCCAGCACGTAGTCGTAGACCGGCACGGTACGCAGCCGGTTGCGGCGGATCAGGCTGGGAAAGACGTTGGTCGCCAGCACGACTCGCTGCGCGCGGATGGTCGCGGTGTCGGTGGCCACCTCCACCTGGGCGCCGTCACGGCGGACGGCCCGCGCGGGGGTGTGCTCGTAGATCTCGACGCCGTTCTCCGCGCAGACGCGCGCCAGCTCGAACACCAGCCGACCGGGGTCGACGATCGCGCAGCTATCCGCGGCGAACAGTCCCGCCAGGTAGGTGGGCGAGTTGACCTGTGCCCGAACGGCCTCGGCATCGAGGAAAACGCCCTCTCCCTCGTGCGCCCCTTCGCGCAGCCAATCCACCTGGTGCGGTTCGGTGGCGACGCCGAGCATGCCGGCGCGCTCCCAGTCGACCTTCATGCCGTAGGCCTCGATATCGGCCTGCATACCCTCGAGATTGGCCATACCGAGTCGCTCGAGCTGAGCGTATTCGCCTGGCCAGCGGGCCTTTCCGTTCGCCGATCCATGGGTGAGGCTGGCGTCGACGAAACCACCGTTCCGGCCCGAGGCAGCCCACCCGAGCCGCTCGCCTTCGATGAGCACCACCTTGGCGCCCGGATTGCGTTCGACGGCGTGCAGTGCCGTCCACAGCCCGGTGTAGCCGCCGCCCACCACCAGCAGATCGCAGTTCAACGCCCCGGGTAGCGTCGGGAACTCCGGTCGCTCCCCGACCACGGCTGGGTCGAGCCACATCGAACCCATGACCGCCGGCGCCAGCGCCGAGGCGACCAGGCGGGGATCGACGGGTCTGTCAAAGACTGTCTGCACGAGCCCTCATGGTGCCAGGACTCACCGGGCGAAGCGAGTCAGCACCGGGCCGACGATCGCCAGGATGAACACATAGGGGGTGGCGACGGTGCTGAGGTTCGCCACGCTGGCACCGGCCAGCCCGATGATCACCAGCGAGAACTCGCCGCGCGCGATCAACGCCGTACCGGCCCGGCGTTGCCCGGCCCTGGCGGCGCCCTCCCGGCGAGCCGCGTACGCCCCGGTGAGGACCTTCGTCGCGGCGGTGACGGCGGCCAACCCGAGGGCGAAGGGCAGCATCGGCAGCAGATCGGCCGGGGCGACGGCCAGCCCGATGGACACGAAGAACACCGCCGCGAAGAGGTCGCGCAGCGGGGTCAGGACTGCCCGGGCCCGGTCGGCGACCGCTCCGGTCAGGGTCAGACCGACCAGGAAGGCTCCCACCGCCGCCGAGGCGTGCAGGTGCTCGGCTGCAGCCGCCACGATCAGGGTCAGCCCCAGAATCCGCAGCAACAGCTGTTCGTCTTCGGGGTGCCCGAGCACCCGGCCGACGTGATGACCCCAGCGGAACGACACCACGAACGCCAGCCCGAGCGCGCCGAGCGCTACCGCGGTCCACAGCGCCGCCTCGGCGAACGTGCCCCCGGACGCCAGGACCGTGAGCACCGGCAAGTAGGCCGCCATGGCGAAATCCTCGAGAACCAGGACCGACAGCACCGCCGGGGTCTCCCGGTTGCCGAGGCGGTTCAGGTCACCGAGCAGTCGCGCGATCACTCCCGACGACGAGATGTAGGTGATGCCGGCCATCGCCAGCATGCCCACCACGTCCATACCCAGCAGCCAGCCGGCGATGACCCCGGGAAGGGCATTGAGCACGAGATCCACTCCCGCCGAGGGCAGGTGGCGGCGCAGCGACTCGGAGAACTCCCGCACAGAGAACTCCAGACCGAGGGTGAGCAGCAACAGCACCACCCCGATCGAGGCACCGGTCTCGACGAACTCCGCTGCGGCCGCCACAGGTGCGACACCGCCGGTGCCCAGGAACAGCCCGGTCAGCAGATACAGGGGAATCGGCGAGAGCCCGTAGCGGCGGGCCGCCGAACCCAGCACCGTGAGCACGACGAGGATGGCACCCAGCTCGAAGAGCAGTGGCGCCGAAACCGCCATGCTCAGACCTGGTCGACGAGCTGCCGAACCGCGGCGATACCGTCGTCCGTCCCGATCGCCACCAGAACGTCGCCGGCATGCAGAAGCTCCTCGGGCCCCGGCGAGGCCAGTACCTGATCCGCCCGGACGATGGCGACTATCGACGCACCCGTGCGAGTCCGTGCCCGGGTCTCGCCCAGCGGCCGACCGTCATAACGTGACCCCGCGGTGACCATGACCTGGCCGGCACTGAGCCCCGGGACCTCCTTGGTGAGGTCGGCATATCCCTCGACCATCCGTGGCGCACCCAGGATCTGGGCCAGCGCATCGGCTTCCCGCTCGGTCAGCCGGAATATCCGCCGGGCACTGTCGGGATCGCGGGGCACGGCACAGACGAAGACCTCGAAGTCCCCGCCGCGGCGCGCGATCACGGCGATGCGCTCGCCATCCCGGTTCTCGAACTCGTAGCGCAGCCCCACCCCCGGTAGCAGGGTCTCCTTGACGTCCATCCGCCTAGCTTGCCGTAGTCACCCGGGCCGGTGCGGCGGATCGGGACGGCTCCCAACCGGGCGGGCCGAAGATGTAGCCGAGCCTGTCCCGCCAGCCGGTGGCCGAGCGGACGTCGCGGGCGATCGACACGTACTCATGCGTTTCCAGTGACCAGATGTTGAAGGTGTTGACCGGCTTGGTCAATCCGTAGTGGGGCCGGAACAGTTCGGGCTGGAAGCTGCCGAACAGCCGATCCCAGATGATCAGGATGCCGCCGTAGTTGCGGTCCAGGTACTGCGGGTCCATGCCGTGGTGGACCCTGTGGTGCGACGGCGTGTTGAAGACGAACTCGATGGGCCTCGGCAGGGTGCCGATGCGCTCGGTGTGGATCCAGAACTGGTAGATCAGGCTGATCGAGAAGCTGGTGAACACCATCCACGGCGGAACGCCCAAGAGCGGCAACGGCATCCACATGATCAACTCGCCGCTGTTGTTCCACTTCTGCCGCAGCGCGGTGGCGAAGTTGAAGTACCGGCTGGAGTGGTGGGCCTGGTGGGTGGCCCAGATCAGCCGGACCCGGTGGGCGATCCGGTGGTAGGCGTAGAACAGCACGTCGACACCGACGAGGGCGATCACCCAGGTGTACCAGTCCCGCGCCGACAGATGCCAGGGCGCGACGTAGGCGTACAGCGCCGCATAGCCCAGCAGTCCCAGGAACTTCCAGACTCCCATCGTGGCCACCGACACCAGGCCCATCAGGATCGACGCGCGGGCGTCGGGGCTCAGATAGGCGCCGCGGGCCGGCCTGTCCGGATCGGCCCCCGCTTCGGGATCCAGGTCCTCGAGTTTGCGTGCGGCGGCCCACTCGATGCTGAGCAGCAACAGGAAGAACGGGACGGCGAAGAGCACGGGATCGCGCATCGGCGCCGGAAGTACAGACAGCATGTCCGCGAGTCGATCCACTTCACACCTCCCCCAGCGGAGTTTAGTCGGCCGATATCGTCGTCACCCATGCGGAGATGGGCGCTGTTGACCGGCGCGATCCTCACTGAGGTCGTCGCAACGCTGTCGCTGCGAGCCTTTCAGGATCAGCGGGCCTGGCTGCTGCTGGTCATCGCCGGGTACACGACGTCGTTCTTCCTGCTCACCAGGGTGCTGCGCGCCGGGGTACCGGTGGGTGTCGCCTACGGGATCTGGGGCGCGTCTGGCACCGCGATCACCGCCGTGGTCGCCTCGATCATCTTCGGCGACCCCTTCACCGTCCCGATCATCGCCGGGATCGGGCTGATCATCGCCGGGGTGCTGATGGTCGAGTTCGGCTCGCATCCGGCCAACTCATGATGTGGCTGACGCTGGCCGGCGGCATCCTTCTGGAAGTGGTGTCCACCTTGGGCATGCGCGCCTCGGACGGATTCCGGAAAAAAGTGTGGATCGCCCCGGTGGTCATGGGGTACGTCGCCTCCTTCGCCCTGATCTCGTGGACCCTGTCGCTGGGCATGCCGGTGGGCATCGCCTACGGCGTGTGGTCGGCCTGCGGGGTGGCACTGGTCGCACTGCTGGCCAAGGTGCTGTTCGGCGAACCGCTGACGCCGATGATGATGGGCGGCATCGCCCTGATCATCGCCGGAGTGCTGACCATCGAGTTGTCCGGCTCGGTCGGTTGATCGCCGATTCTCGGCGACGATCCGCCTGAGCTAGCAAGATGGTCGGCATGGCTGAACCGTGGCTGACCGCATTGGCCGACCGGCTGGGGGTCGCGTGCGCCTACCACGACTGGACCGGGAACTTCTTGACGGTCGAGCGGGGGACGGTGGTCGCCGTGCTGGCCGCCCTGGGCATGCCCGCCGACACCGAAGAAGACTGTGCCGCATCGCTTCTGGAGCTGGATCGACGACACTGGGCGCGGGCGCTGCCGCCGACGATCGTCGCGCGTTCGGGTGCCGAGGCCTCGTTCTGGGTGCACGTGACCCACGGCGACCCGGCACACGTCTGGGTGCGACTGGAGGACGGCACCGTCCGCAGCGGCATCCGTCAGGCTGACAACTTCACCCCGCCGTTCGACCTCGACGGCACTCTCGTCGGTGAGGCGACCTTCGTGCTGCCCGCCGATCTTCCACTCGGGTACCACCGGGTTAACCTGCGCTCGGGCGATCGCGAATTCGACGCTCCCCTGATCGTCACACCGGCCTGGCTGGGACTGCCGCCGCGGATGGGTGCCCGCCGGGCGTGGGGGCTGGCCACCCAGCTCTACAGCGTGCGGTCCCAGGGCTCGTGGGGCTTCGGCGACCTGGCCGACCTCACCGACCTGGCGGTGTGGGCCGCTGCCCGGCACGGGGCCGACTACGTTCTGGTCAATCCGTTGCATGCGGCCTCGCCCACCGCACCCATGGAGCCCTCCCCCTACCTGCCGACCTCCCGCCGCTTCGTCAATCCGCTGTACCTGCGGGTCGAAGCGATACCCGAGTTCGCCTGGCTGGCCAAGCGCGACCGGGTGCACACCCGCCGGAAGGCGGTCCAGTCCAGGGCCTCGAAGTCGGCCGTCATCGATCGCGACGGGGTCTGGGCGGCCAAGCGGAAGGCGCTGAACCTGGTGTACCGGGTTCCTCGATCGGCGGGACGCGAGCTGGCGTTCGAGGCTTTCAAGGAGCGGGAGGGCACCGCACTGGACGATTTCGCCACCTGGTGTTCGCTGGCGGAGAAACACGGCGGCGACTGGCGCCAGTGGCCGAAGAGTCTTCAGCACCCGGCCAACCCGGCGGTCGCCGAGTTCGCCCACCGGCACGAGCGCGCGGTGGACTTCCACCGCTGGATGCAGTGGCAGCTCGATGACCAGTTGGCCCACGCCCAGTCCGAGGCCCTGCGCGCCGGAATGACGCTGGGGATCATGCACGACCTCGCCGTCGGTGTTCACCCGTCGGGCGCCGACGCCTGGTCGCTGCAGGAGGTGCTGGCGCTCGGCGTCACCGCGGGCGCCCCGCCCGATGAGTTCAACCAGCTGGGACAGGACTGGTCGCAACCCCCGTGGCGACCCGATCGGCTCGAAGAACTCGGCTACCAACCGTTTCGGGCTCTCATCGCGGCGGTGCTCCGGCACGCCGGCGGTGTGCGGATCGACCACGTCATCGGACTGTTCCGGCTGTGGTGGATTCCCGACGGCGCACCGCCGACCCAGGGCACCTATGTGCGCTACAACCATGACGCGATGATCGGGATCGTGGCGCTGGAAGCGCACCGCGCCGGTGCGGTGGTGGTCGGCGAGGACTTGGGCACCGTCGAGCCGTGGGTGCGCGACTACCTGCGTGACCGGGGCGTGCTCGGCACGTCGATCCTGTGGTTCGAGATCGATCCCGGCAGTCGCGGTCCGCTGGCAGCCGAACAGTGGCGCGAGCTGTGCCTGTCCTCGGTGACCACCCACGACCTGCCGCCGACGCCGGGATACCTCGACGGTGAGCACGTGCGTCTGCGCGGCGAACTGGGCCTGCTCACCCGGCCGGCCGAGGAGGAACTGGCCGACGACCGGGTCCAACAGGAGGCCTGGCTGGCCGAGCTGCGCCGGGTCGGGCTGTTGGCGGGAGATGCCGACGAGGAGGACGTGACCCTCGGGCTGTACCGGTATCTGGGCCGCACCCGCTCGCGACTTCTGGCGTTGGCGCTCACCGACGCGGTCGGCGAGCACCGCACCCAGAACCAGCCGGGCACCACCGACGAGTACCCGAACTGGCGGGTGCCGTTGGCCGGGCCGGGCGGCGCCCCGCTGTTGCTGGAGGACGTGTTCGCCGACCGGCGCGCGGCGGCCCTGGCCGACGCGCTGCGGGCGGCGACCGACCCCGGATTCCGCTGAGCGGTGCCGGTTCTCAGTGCGGGTCTGCTGCTGCATCGACGGGCGGGCGACGCGGTCGAGGTGCTGATCGGCCATCCCGGCGGCCCGTTCTGGGCCCGCAAGGACGACGGCGCCTGGTCGATCCCCAAGGGCGAGTACGACGCGGGCGAGGATCCGTGGGAGTCCGCGCGCCGGGAATTCGCCGAGGAACTGGGCTGCCCCGCGCCGGACGGGCCGCGCCGGGATCTCGGGACGGTCACGCAGCCCAGCGGCAAGATGCTGACCGTGTTCGCGGTCGCCGCGGACCTCGACATCACCGATTTCCGCAGCAACACGTTCACCCTCGAGTGGCCGAAAGGCTCAGGGCGCCTTCAGGAATTCCCCGAATTGGACCGGGTGGCCTGGCTATCGACATCCGACGCGCACACCAAGCTGCTCACGGGACAACGGGTGTTCCTGGACCGACTGGCGGGCGCCGAACCGGGTTAGCCGATCGCCGTCTGCTCGCTGGCCGCGGCAAGTGCCTCCTTGGCGGCCTTGCGGCGCAAGTCGATCACGTCACCGATCTGCCGGGCGAAGCGGTGGTCCACCCGCACCACCTGCTCCATGGCCTCCCGGCCCACCGCGATGATGGTGACGTCGGTGAGGGCGACCATGCCGACGATCATGCGCTGGCGGGTCAGTGCCGTGGCCCCGAGGTAGTCGCCGACGCCGAGTGTTCCCAGCGGCAACTGCCGGCCGTCCTCGGCGCGGATGAGCATCTGCACTTCGCCTTCGGTGATGAAGCCGACCGCGCTGGGGACGGTGTTGGGGTGCTGAACGATTTCACCTTCGGCATAGGGCAGGTAGCGGGCGTTGCCCGTCATCACCGTGTAGGCCTCCTCGTTGAGCCCGAGGGTCGTGGTGACGGTCCGCAGGTGCTCGGCGACATAGGCGTTCTTGCTCTTGGTGCCCGGCTTCGCGTTGTCGAGATGAAGACCGGCCCGCTGGGCCGCATACCAGGTTCGGTGCGTCATCAGCGCCACCGTGCCGTCGGCATCGGCCGGTGAGGTTATCGGAATATTGATTCGGAACCGCTCGGTTTTGGGGAGCGTCGTGTGGGCCCCCAGTCCGGTGACCGGAGACGCCGAACCCGGCAGTTTCGTCGGCAACCCCTCGGCCACCGAGATCAACGTGCGCTTGACCAGTCCGGGCGGATCTTCGGCGGCGAAGTCGAAAAATGCCTTGGCCTTGAAGAACGGCGCGACGGTCTTGCTGAGGTTGACGAACGGATCGGCGGCCAGGGCCGCGTTCGGCACCACCCGGATGCCGTTCTCGGTGTCGATGTGCACCGCGCGCCAGTTCACCTCGACAACCCGGCCTTTGCCGAACTTGGTATCGAGCCAGTCGCCGATGCGGAAGGGCTGTTCGAAGAGCAGCAGCAGACCGGAGATCACCGGTCCGACCGCGTTCTGCACGGCAAGGCCGATCACGATCGAGCCGACGCCCAGCGCGGCGACGACGCCGCCGAGGTTGGCGCCCCACACCCACGACAGCAGCAGGGCGAAGCCGATGATCACCAACACCAGCCGGGCCATGTCCACGAAGATCCCGGGCAGGCGCTCCCGCCAGCTGCCGGACTGAGCGCCGCCGAACAGTGCCGCGTTGGCGCCGGACAACACCACCAGCATGACCAGGAAGCCGAAGACGGTGGCGGCGATCTTCGCCGAGGTGGCGTGCGTACCGGCTTCGCTGAGGTGCAGCTGATCGATCAGCAGGTATACCGCAAGCGCCGGCAACACCCAGTTCCGCAGCAGTGAAACAGGTTTGGCGAAGGCGCTGTTGCGGCGCACCAGGACGCTATGAACTTCATTGAGGATCACCAGCGCCAGTGGCAGGGCGACGACGACGATCAGCGCCGGCCAGAACCAGGGCTGTTGGGTGAGGGAGGTCATGCCAGCTCCCGATCGGTCTCCAGGCGCCAGACGGTCTCAACACCGTCAGGTCCGGTGATTGTGCCCGCCTCGGTGAACGGGTAAATCCCGGCAACGGCCTGGTGTACCCGGTCGCTCACATAGATGCCGGCGGTCCTGGTGGCCGCGTGCACCCGGTGAGCGAGGTCGACGGCCTCACCCCACAGCGCGTACTTGGTGGATCGCTCCCCGACCAGGCCAGAAGTGGCCGACCCGCTGTCGATGCCGACCCGCATCGACAGGTTGGCACGGTTCTGCTCGTTGAAGCGGCCGAGGATGTCGGCGAGTTCCTTGCCGAAAGCGATGGTTCGGCTGGCGTGGTCAACCCGTGGCACCACCAGGCCGCAGGTGGCCAGCAGGCCGTTGTCCTGCATGCTGCGAACCTGTTCCACGCCGTTGCGCTCGGCGGCGCCGTCGAATGCCTCCACCAGCGAGTTCAGCATCGACACCGACTCCTCCGACGGCAGCGAACGGGAGAAATCGTCGAACCCGACCAACTGGGCGTAAATGACCGAGACGTCGCGGTGCGCAGTGCTGATGTTGGCCTCGCCCTCGCGGTAGCGACGGGCCACCGGCTCGGGCATCAGGCTGGTCAGCAGGGCCTCGTTTTCCTTGCTCTGCTCGTCGATCAGCATCTGCTTGGTCTGCAGGCTCGCGCTCATGTCGTTGAACGCAGCGGAGAGGTCGCCGATTTCGTCCCGCGAGGTGACCGGGACGCGGACGCCGAGGTCACCACCGCTGACCTTCTGCACCGCGCTCGCGAGTTGTTTGATCGGCCTGGTCAGGATGCGGGCGAACAGCAGTGCGAGCAGGCACACCAGCAACACGATCGCCCCGGTCGACAGAGCGACGTTGCGGGCGAACTTCGAGACCGGGGCCAGCGCCTCGGACTCGTCGACTCTGGCGACGATTGCCCACTGCAGGCCGGGGATTTTCAGCGGCCCATAGGCGGACAGCGCATCCTGACCGAGGTAGCCGGTTCCCGTCCGGACCCCGCTGTTGCCGGCGAGTGCCTCGCGGGTCGATACGCTGTCGCCCAGTGGTTGCAGCAGCACGCTGGTCTTGAGTTCGACCTCGCGTTTGGCGATGTCCTCCGGGGTGCCGTGGGCCACCACCTCACGCTCGAACCGTTCCGGATCGGTCAGTAGTACCCGGGCCGTCGAGCGCATGAGTTTGTCGGGACCGGACAGGAACGTCTCCCCGGTCTTGCCCAGACCGTCCCTCTCCCAGCCCTCATCGCCGGTCATCAGGCTGTTGAGGGCATCGACGGATAACTGCATGGCCAGCACGCCGTAGATGCCGCCGTTGTCACCGACCGGGGTCAGCACCCACTGGGTCGGTTTTCCGTAGTTGGGGCTGTACTCCTCGAAGTCAGTGAAAACCACGTCCGTCATCGAGGCGGCCCGCAGCGCCCGGCCGAAACCCTCGGCAAGTTTGGTGGTCTTGTAGGGGGCTTTGAGGATGTTGGCCCCGAGGTCGACCTGTTTGGCCACCGAGTAGACCACGTTGCCGTCCGGGTCGATCAGCATCGCGTCATCGAAGTTGAACCGCTGGGCGAAGTCGGCGAGAAATTCCTGGTTGCGGGCATTGACGGCAGACCACGCGCTGGGGTCGCCGGCGGTGCGGATCTTGGCCGCCGCCGCGAAGTCGCCGTTGGCGGGCACGGTGTAGAGCGCCTGCAGGTAGGTCTCGGCATTGGAAGTGGGCCGGTAGAGCTGACCGTCGGCCGCCTTGCCGGTGGATTTCTCCAGGCCCTTGTCGAACACGTCGGCGTAGTACCGGTCGATGGCCTCCTTGGCGTTCGGCGGTAGCGGGGCCTTCTGCAACTCGCCGAATGCCCCGGCGAAGTCGCGCATCGCTGTGATCGTCGAGGGAGCGGCGGTCAGCACGTTTGCGGCATTGGCCACGTTGTCGTAGAACGTGGTGACCTCCCTTGACCGGGACTCACGAAGCTGGGTCAGCCGCTGGTACTCGGCGTTACGCAGCGAGTCGGTGCCGGACAGGTAGCCGATGACGCCGGCCGTCAGGACCGACAGCACGCTCACCGCCAGCAGCATGACGAGCAGCTTCGATTGGAAGCCCATCGACCGGAGGCTTTGCAATGAGGGCAACCTGGCCACGACTTATCTCCAAATCAACGTCAAAGGGAAGCCGTCGCGACACCACCGTCGCCCAGCCGAGTTGGTCGGGTGAATACTAGCCACCGGGCCGCGCGAGCGGGAACTTAGTTCCGTTTTGCGAGAATTTCGGATACCGTCAATACCGTCATTTCCCGGAATGTCACAACCGATTCGGGGATCACAACCGATTGCCAGCAAGGCGGACGGGTTGTTCTGATGTCGGTCAAGAGACGTGGTGCCCAAGTGGGTGCCGCGGCTGTCGCGGTGGGTTTATCGCTGCTCGGCCCTCAGGCCCTGGGCAGAGCGGACAGTACCGAGGGAGATTCCGACTCGGTATCAACCGGTGCCCCGGCAAACGAGCCGCACACCGGGCCGCCGGAGAAATCGGGCGATCCCAGACGAGCAGGTACATCTTCTGTCTCGACCGGTCAGAACGGCGCGACGCCGCGTAGGAGTACGTCCCGCTCGGCGGCAGCCACTCGTGCCGGTGCGTCCAAACGCAAAGCCTCCTCAGCGGCCGTCGACTCGGGCGGCCCCGCGGCAGCGGCCGGCACTCCTGCCCCGGCAACAGCCGAAACCAACCACGCCGCAGTGAGTCCGTCGGCGGCCGCACCGGCGGCCCCCGCGATACCGGCGTGGCTGAGGGCCTCGAACGTCGCGGACTCGCCGGCAGGCCCGACCCGAGCGCTCACCGCGATACCGGCGCCGGCCAACCCGCCCCAGGCGTTCACCGTCACCTCGCTGCGCGCTTTGCTCAGCGCTCCACTGCGGGCCCAACCCCCGGCCTTCGCCGTCCAGCGGCCCCCGGTTGCCGCTGTCGCACCCGCCAGCGCTCTGTCGACGCAGACCACTCCCGCCGGCGCGACCGACTTCGCCGCGCTGTCGAGCATGCTCGGCGGACTGCTTCCTCCCGCCCAGTCGCTCACCGAGGGATCGCTGCTGCTGGTGCGCCGTTCGCTGAGCCGAGCCACGCCGGCGCCGGCGGCAGCGGCAGCGGTGGCCGCCGCCGCCGCGACTCCGGCCAACCGGCCGCCCACCGTCCAACTGACCGTGGGCACCCCCGACCCCAACACCGGGTTGGTCACCGGCACGTTGGTCGCGACGGATCCAGACGGCGACGCCGTGACCTTCAGCGGCACCGCGACCACGACGAAGGGCGCGGTCACCGTCGACGCAACCACCGGTGCGTTCAGTTACACCCCCAGCGCCACGGCCCGCCAGGCCGCCATCGTCGGTGGCGCCTCAGCCGTTGACTCCTTCACCATCACCGCCACCGATACCCAAGGTGGGAGCACCGCCGTGCCGGTCGGCGTGGCCGTCGCGCCCGTCGTGTCCAGCAGTGTCGCGGTCGGAAACCGTCCGCAGACGGTGGCCGTCAGCCCGGACGGCAAACACGCCTATGTCGCCAACACCGGAGCCAACACGATCTCGGTGATCGACACCGCGACCGGGGCCGTCGCCGCCACCATCACCGGGTTCACCGCACCCGAGGGCGTCGCGGTCAGCCCGGACGGAAAGTTCGTCGGCATCACCAACACCGGCGGCACCACCGTCTCGCTGATCGACGCCGCCACCAACTCCGTCGCCAAGACCGTCACCGGCTTCTCCGCCCCGATGGGGATCACCTACCGCCCAGACGGCAAACGGGCCTACGTGGCCAACTACAACGCGGGCACGGTGTCGGTTGTCGACACCGACTCGACGGCATCCACCTACGGCACGATCGTCGGCACCATCGCCGTCGGCGCCAATCCCCGTGCGGTGAAGGTCACCCCGGACGGCACCCGCGCCTATGTCACGAACTACATCGGTCAGACCGTGTCCGTGATCGACACCGGCACCAGCACCGTCATCAAAACCCTCACCGGATTCGGTAACCCGGTCGGACTGGCGATCACCCCTGACGGCGCGCGTGCCTACGTCACCGACGTGAACAACATCATCAAGGTGATCGACACCGCCACCAACACCGTCTCCGCCACCGTCAGCGGTGGCTTCAACAACCCCGCCGGGGTGGCGATCAGCCCCGACGGCCGGTACGCCTACGTCAACAACTACAACACCGGCGTCGTGTCGGTGATCGACACCACCACCAACACCGTCACCGGCACGTTCAATGGGATGAGCAACCCGTTGGGGCTGGCGTTCGCACCCAACGGCACCGCCTATGTCACCAACTCCACCGCGAACAAGATCACCGTGGTCCAGCCGAGTAGCCCGGCCGTCTCCCTAGCGGTCGGCGACGGACCGTCGGAGGTGGCCTTCAGCCCGGACGGCACCCGGTCCTATGTCGTCAACGCTTTGGCAGGCACGGTGTCGGTGGTCGACACCGCGACCAACACGGTGACCACGACGATCACCGGCGTCGGCGGCGAACTGCACGATGCGGTGGTCAATCCGGCCGGAACCAAGCTCTACGTCGCCGACTCCGCAAACGCCCGGGTGAGGATCATCGACACCACCAGCAATACCGTGGTCGGCGCTATCGGGGTGGGGGCATACCCGGCCGGTGTGGCCCTCAACCCGGCCGGCACCCGCCTCTACGTCACCAACTTCAACGCCGCGTCGGTGTCGGTCATCGACACCGCCACCAACGCGGTCA
>CAISDL010000094.1 GCA_903884065.1 uncultured Actinomycetes bacterium
GTGCGCAACGCCGACCTTGCCAAGCTGCTGCCGCAGGGTGGCTCCGGCCGCCTACTGCTGCCCGGCGGCAACTGCCCGGCGGTGGGGGTGGCGGGCCTGACCCTGGGCGGGGGGATCGGACCCAACGCGCCATGGGCCGGGCTGACCGCCGACCGGCTACGCAAGGTCACCATGGTGACCGCCGACGGCGCCGTCGTGACGGCCAGCGCAGCGGAGAACCCCGACCTGTTCTGGGGCCTGCGCGGCGGGGCGGGCGGCAACTTCGGGGTGGTCACCGACCTGGAGTACGAACTGGTGGAGGTCCCGGTCACCCGGGCCACGACAGCGGAGTTCACCTTTGCCGGTCGCGACGCCGCCCAAGCCGGCGCGGTGGCATTCCAGAAGGTGCGCGCGGCCGCCGAACGCACGGCCACCGGGAACCTGTACCTGGGCAATGCCCAGGGGGATATCGAAGGCGCGGTTCATGCGCAGGCGCTGACCGGGGAAGCCGAGGCGCGACAGCTATTCGGGCCGCTACTGGCGGTGCCCGGCGTGAAGGCCGAGATCGTCGAGCGCCCGTGGTGGGACGTCTACCGCTGGTATGTCACCGAACCCTCGCCGGCCTATTCCTTCTGGGACCGATCGCTGTACGCCGACGACTACCTCGCTGACGAGGTGCTGGCCCAAGCCCTCGATGTGGTGGGCCGCTTTCCCGCCAACGGCGATCCCGAACGGTACGGCGCCATGGGGATCTACGGCTGGGTGGGCGGCGCGGTGAACGACGTTGCGGCCGAGGCTTCTGCCTACCTGCACCGGTCGGCGAAGATCCTTGCCGAGATGTCGGCCGGGTGGGCAACGCCCACGGAGTCGACGCTGCCGGACAACCCGATCCCGCCGGACATCAAGGAGTGGGAGGAGGAGCTGTGGCAGACGCTCCTGCCCCATACCAACGGACACTCGTACCAGAATTTTCCCGACCCCGGCCTGACGGAGTGGGCAACCGCGTACTACGGGGACAACCTGCCCCGCCTCGAGGGCCTCAAGGCCACCTGGGATCCCGGGGACGTGTTCGCCCATGAGCAGGGGATACCGCTGCCCCGGTGAGGCTCGGGCTCAGCCCCGCGGCCGGATGACCACCTGGTGGGTGTGCGCGTCCGGCGGGGTTGCGATCGCCTGTGCGACGGAGCCCGCGACGGTCTGCGGCGTCAGGAACTTCGCGGGTTCGTACTCGCCCCCCTCGTAGGCCACCAGGTCGCGCTGCATCTCGGTGTCGACACGGCCGGGATGGATGCTGGTGACCCGCAGCAGCGGTTCGTCGGCACGCAACGAGTCGGCGAACGCGCGCAACGCGAACTTGCTCGCCGAGTACGAGGCCAGGCCCGGCGAAACGTTCAGCCCCGAGCCGGAATTGATGAACACCACCTGCCCGCGGGCGGCGCGTAGGGCCGGCAGCAGCGCCAGCGTCAACGCGACCGCGCCCGTGACGTTGACGTCGAAGGTGGCCCGCCACTGCTCCGGTGTGGACTCGGCGACGCGGCCGGGGTAGGCCACCCCGGCGTTGTGCACCAGCACGTCGAGTTCGGTCAGCACCTCGGCGGCCGCGTCGATCTCGTCGAGGTCGGTCAGGTCAAGCGGCCAGGTGGTGGCCCCGAGACGCTGCGCGACGGCATCCAGCCGCGGCGATGGCCGTCCGGCCAGCAGCACGGTATGGGTGGGCGCCAGCGCCTCGGCGATCGCGGCGCCGATGCCGCCGCTCGCCCCGGTGATCAGTGCGGTCGGCCCGTTCGGCATGCGCGTCACCCTACCGACCTGCGCTCGGCACCCTCGGCACCGCAGAATGAACCCGTGGCATTCGACGCCGGCTTCTCGCCGACCCAGCTCGCCGCCCGCGCGGCGTATCTGCTGCGGGGCAATGACCTCGGCGCCATGACGTCTGCCTCGCCCCGGCTGTACCCGCACATGTGGAGTTGGGACGCGGCGTTCGTGGCGGTGGGACTGGCCGCGCTGAGTGTCGAGCGCGCGGTGGTCGAACTCGACACGCTGTTATCGGCGCAGTGGGCGAACGGCATGATCCCCCACATCGTCTTCGCACCCGGGGTCGACGGCTACTTCCCCGGTCCGGACCGATGGGCATGCGCGGAGTTGGCCGAGGCCGCGCCGGCGGGCCGGCAGACCTCGGGGATCACCCAGCCGCCGGTGCACGCCATTGCCGTGCAACGCATCCTGGACCGGGCCCGGATGAGCGGCCGTTCGACCCGTGCCGTGGCCGAGGCCTTCCTGGACCGGCGCTGGAACGATCTGGTGCGCTGGCATCGCTGGCTCGCCGAGGCCCGCGACCCTGAGCAGCGTGGGCGGATCACGCTGTACCACGGGTGGGAGTCCGGCATGGACAACTCGCCGCGGTGGGATCTGTCCTACGCCAACGTCATTACCGGTGCAGTCCCCGAATACCAACGCGCCGACAATCACATCATCACCGACCCCAGCCAGCGTCCGTCCGACGGCGAGTACGACCGCTATCTGTGGCTGCTCGAGGAGATGAAGTCCGTCCGCTACGACGACGACCGGTTGCCCACCGTGATGAGCTTCGCGGTCGAGGACGTGTTCGTCTCATCGATTTTCTCAGTCGCGTGCGAGGTGCTGGCCGGCATCGGCGAGGACTACAAACGTCCCCCTGCCGACGTCCGCGACCTGTACCACTGGGCGGATCGCTTTCGGGCCGGGGTGGTCGAGACCGCCGACGAAAGAACCGGCGCGGCAAAGGATTACGACCTGCGGACGAAGTCCTGGATCAGAACCGAGACGGCGGCCCAGTTCGCTCCGCTGCTGTGCGGGGGGTTGGCGCACCAGCAGGAGCGCGCCCTGCTCAAGCTGTTCGACGGCCCACGATTCTGCGCTCACCCCGATCTGCGGTACGCGCTGATTCCCTCGACATCGCCGGTATCCAGGGACTTCCGGGCCCGCGAGTACTGGCGCGGTCCGGTGTGGCCGGTGATGACGTGGTTGTTCTCCTGGGGGTTCGCTCGCCGCGGTTGGACGGAGCGTTCACTGATGCTGCGCCGGGAGGGCCTGAGGCAGGCCAGCGACGGCACGTTCGCCGAGTACTACGAGCCCTTTACCGGCGAACCGCTGGGAAGCATGCAGCAGTCCTGGACCGCGGCGGCGGTTCTGGACTGGCTCGGTTGACCGGTCAGCTGTCCTCGGCGGTCAGACGCTCCAACGGCGCGAGCGCCCGCACCAGGTCGGCCCGTTCCCCGTCGGTCAGCCGGCCCAGCAGTTCGGCCAGGTATGTCCGGCGGGTGTCGAGGGCTTCCCGGTACTGGACGAGACCCTCCGGGGTCACCTCGACCAGCACCGCGCGCATATCGGACGGATCGCGGGAGCGCCTGACCAGGCTGAGCTTCTCCAGTCGGCGGATGGCGACGGTGGTGGTGGGCGTGCGCACCCGCTCGCGGGCGGCCAGTTCCGTCATCCTGATCGGGCCGCTGTCGATCAGCGTCAACAGGATGGACACCTGTGCCATCGTCAGGTCGGGACGGGAGCCGCGTCCGGCGTCGCCGCGGCGCATCACGGTGATCAGCCTGGCCAGCACCCGTTGCAGATCCGCGGCCAGGGCGGTGAGCTGTGACTCGCCCTCGGACATGGTTTGGCAGTCTAACTGCTGGGCAGGGCGGGCAGAGTGAGGTCAGAGCACCTGCGAGAGGAACCGCTGAAGCCGGTCGGTGCCGGCCGCGGTGAAGATCTGCTCAGGCGCGCCGGACTCGATCACGACGCCCTGGTCCATGAACACCACCGAGTCCGCCGTCGACCGCGCGAAGCCCATCTCGTGGGTCACCGCGACCATGGTCATTCCGTCGGCCCCCAGATCGGCGATCAGCGCGAGAATGCCTTTGACCAGTTCGGGATCCAGCGCCGAGGTGGCTTCGTCGAAGAACATCACCTGCGGCTCCATCGCCAGCGCCCGGGCGATCGCGACGCGCTGTTGCTGACCGCCGGACAGCGTCGCGGGCCGGACGTCGGCCTTGTGCCGCAGGCCGACTCGTTCGAGCTGGGTCAAGGCCAGGTCGCGGGCGGCGTCGGCGGACAGCCGCTTGAGCTTGCGCGGGCCCAGCGTGACGTTGTCCAACACGCTCTTGTGCGGAAAGAGGTTGAAGTGCTGGAACACCATGCCGATTCGCTGACGCAACTCATCGGGATCATCCTTGAGCACCGACCGGCCGTCGAGCAGGATGTCGCCGCGGTCGGGTTCGTAGAGCCGGTTGAGGCTGCGCAGCAGGGTGGACTTGCCCGATCCCGACGGTCCGATGATGGCTACGGTGCTGCCGGCCGGAACATCGATGTCCACGCCGCGCAGCACGGCGTTGGATCCGAAGGACAGGTGAATATCCCTGGCCGCCAATGAAACCGGTTCGGGCCGCGTCATCACGCCATCTCCTGGGCCGCAGTGACGGGATCGGCCGGCTCATCCTCGGCCGGCTTCTTCCCGCGGCGCAACCGGTTGTCGATGTAGTTCACCAGGTGGGTCAGCGGGACGGTCAGCAGCAGGTAGAACAGACCCGCCGCCACCAGCGGCGACAGATTGCCGGTCTGGGCGTTGAGGTCGCGGCCGACCTGGAACAACTCCCGCTGGCTGGCGACCAGTCCGAGGAAGTACACCAGTGACGAGGCTTTCAGCAGCGAGATGAACTGGTTCATCAGCGCGGGCAGCACCCGTCGCACGCCCTGCGGTATCACCACCAGACGCATCGACGAGGAGTAGCTGAAACCCAGTGCGCGCGAGGCTTCCAACTGCCCGGCCTCCACGCTCTGGATGCCCGAGCGGAGGATCTCGCCGATGTAGGCCGCCGCCATCAAACCCAGGGCGGCGATGCCCAGCGGATAGGGATTGTTGCCGGTGAGCCCGCCGACGATGGGTCCGATGCCAAGCCCGATCAGCAGGATGATCACCACCTCGGGCAGCCCCCGGAAGATGTCGGTGTAGATCCGGGCCGGCCAGCGCAGCCACGCGGATCGGGAGATGCCGGCCACCGCCAGACCCAGCCCCAGCAGCAGGCCGATGACACTGGCGCTGATGGTCAGGATGAGGGTGTTGGGTAGGCCGGTCTTCAACAGATCCGGGATGGCCTTCTTGTACAGGCTCCAGTCCAGGAACGACTCCCGCAACTGGCTGAACACCGACTTGTCGGCCACCGCCACCGAGGCGGCGGCCGGGGCGGCGCTGGCGGCGATGGCGTTGAAGTCCGGAAGTTTCGGCAGGGGAGCGGCTTTCGAGCCGGGTTTCCAGCCCGGCGGCAGCGCGCGGGGCACCCATTCGGAGTACAGCCGTGACCAGGTGCCGTCGGCGATCACGGCGTCCAGGCCGGCGTTGAGTGCGTCGATCAGCGGCCTGTTCTCCTTCGCCACCGCGTAGGCGACGAAATTGTCCAAGCTGAAGGTGTTTTCGACGATCGTCGCGGGATCGCCGGACTTCACCGTGCCCTGTGCCTGCTGCGACGGCGCCACCCAGGCGTCGATCTGGCGGGTCTTGAGGCTGGCGTAGACGGTGTTGTAGTCCGGGAACTTCACCGGTTCCAGTCCCAGCGTGTCGACGACGTAGGCCTCCTGGACGGTGCCCTGCACCACGCCGATCCGCTGTTTGGGACCGAGCCCCTCGAAACCTTTGATCGGCGAGCCCGCGGGGACCACCAGAGAGAAGTAGCCGAAGTCGTAACCGTTGGTGAAGCCCACCGTCCGCCGGCGCGCGTCGGTGGTGGTGATCGACGAGGACCCCGCGTCGAACCGGCGGCTGGCGACCTGGGCCAGCAGCCCGGAGAAGTCGGTCCCGACGAACTTGACCCGCAGTCCGATCTTGTCGGCGATGGCTCGCAGCAGTTCGTTGTCGAAACCGGTGAACTGGCCCGCGCTGTTGATGCAGATGCTCGGCGGGGCGTCGGACAGCGTGCCCACGGTCAGGGTGCCGGGGGTGATGAGCCGCAGCGCATCGAGGTTGATCGAGGTCAGCGATTCGGTGCCGGCCGTGGTGTATTTGTCCTCGGCGGGTCCGGCCGCCGCGGCGGCGAGGTTGGTCGGCAGCGCGCTGGCGGACTGTTCACCGGGCGGACTGCACTGGTCGGCCCCGGCCAACGGGGCGCTCACCAGTCCGAGGGTGAAGAGCAGCACCAGAAGGGCGCAGGTCCGGCGGACGATCATTGTGCGCAATCTAGAGGAATCGGGCGCGTTGGCCCAGAGTTGCGCTCACCGGGATGATTACCCCGATTGCCGCGCGCGGCTGTCGCGCCAGCGGATCAGTGTTTCGGCCGGCCCCAGGTCGTAGTCGGGTCCGTCGCAGCCGACGGTCATCAGGGTCACCCCGAGGCCGGCCAGCGCCTCGGCATTGGCGACCAGTGTGTCGCCGTCGCGGCCCTCCACCCCCGAGGAACGCTCCACCGTGGCCGGGTCCCGGCCCACCGCGTCGCAGTGCCCGTCGAGCACGGCCGCCTTGCCGGGGTAGGTCTCCGCGTTGGTGAAGCCGTGCCAGATGTCGGCGTGCTTGGCGACCAGTCGCAGGGTCTTCTTCTCGCCACCCCCGCCGATCAGGATCGGGATCCGGCGGGTGGGCGCCGGATTGAGTTTGGCCAGCCGGGCCTCGATCCGGGGAAGGGCTTCGGCGAGATCGTCGAGGCGGCTGCCCGCCGTGCCGAACTCGTACCCGTATTCGTCGTAGTCCTTCTGCATCCACCCGGATCCGATGCCCAGGATCAGCCGGCCCTCGGAGATGTGGTCGACGGTGCGCGCCATGTCGGCCAGCAGCTCGGGGTTGCGATAGGAGTTGCAGCTCACCAGTGCACCGATCTGGATGCGGGAGGTCTGTTCGGCCCAGGCGCCGAGCATCGTCCAGCACTCGAAGTGGGCGCCGTCCGGATCGCCGTAGAGCGGATAGAAGTGGTCCCAGTTGAACGCGACGTCGACACCGATGTCCTCACACCGGCGCACCGCGTCGCGGATGTAGCCGTAGTGGCTGGAGTGTTGGGGCTGCAGTTGGACACCGATGCGGATGGGGAAGTTCATAGCGTCACGGTATTCCCAACGCGGCCGGGTTTACGCCGAAAGCACGTCTCGCAGGATGTCGACCAGCGCCCGCGGCTGATCACCCTGCACCGAGTGCCCGGAGTCCGGCACGACGATCGTCCGCTGGAATCCGGGTGCGGCGCCGGCGAACGCGAGTGCGTCGTCGTCGTCGACGAAGAACGACTTGGCGCCGCGCACCAGGGTGGTCGGGGTGTGCAGGGCCGGCACGTCGTCCCACAGCGTCAGGAAGCCGGCAGCCGGATTATCCGACTCGCTTCGCGCATCGGAGGCCGCCTTACGGAAGGTGTCGTAGCGCCAGGTCCAGGTGCCGTCGTCGAGTTCCTTGGCGTTGTGGAAAACCCCGCGGCGCAACGACTCTCGCGACCGATGCGGCGATGCGGCCACGGCGGCATCCACCATGGCCTCGAAGCTGGGGAATGTCCGCTCGCCCTGGACCAGGGCTACCGCGCCCATCTGGGCCTTGGTCATCTGCTCGGCGCGTTCGGGAGCCGACGGGGTCACGTCGATCATCACCAGTCTGCGCACCAGGTCCGGTGCGTGCACCGCCAGGCGAAGCGCGGTCAGCCCGCCCAGCGACATGCCCACCACCAGGTCGGCGTCGGGGGCGAGTTCGCGGACCACGGGTTCGACGGCGTCCGCGTTCGGGACGGGCCCGTAGTCGCCGTCCTCGCGCCATGCGGATCGGCCGTGGCCGGGCAGGTCGATCGCCAGCGCCGGCAGCCCCAGTCCGAGGATGACGGTGTCCCAGGTGTGGGCGTTCTGACCGCCGCCGTGCAGGAACACCACCCGGGCGGGATCGGTCCCCCAGCGCAGCGCGCTGATCGGGCCACGCTCGACCCGGGCCACGGCGGGCAGCTGCCCGGTCACCCCGGCCTGTGCGGCATTCTCGGGGAGGTAAACGAACTCATCCATGCGTCCAGTTAACGCGAAAATGCGCCCAGATCGTGTTCCGGGCGGGAACCTCGATCCAGGCGCATTCTCGATGGGGAGTTACCCCTCAATCGGGGGTTACCCCGCGATGAACTCCTCAAGCTGTTTGCGCGCGACGTCGTCGGGCAGCTGTTCCGGCGGGCTCTTCATCAGGTAGGCCGATGCCGGGATGATCGGGCCGCCGATGCCGCGGTCCTTGGCGATCTTGGCCGCACGCACCGCGTCGATGATGATCCCGGCCGAGTTCGGCGAGTCCCACACCTCGAGCTTGTACTCCAGGCTCAGCGGCACGTCGCCGAAGGCGCGGCCCTCGAGCCGGACGTAGGCCCACTTGCGGTCATCGAGCCAGGCGACGTGGTCGGACGGGCCGATGTGGACGTTCTTGTCGTCGATCTTGCCGGCCAGCGAACCGGTCAGGTTCGAGGTCACGGCCTGGGTCTTGGAGACCTTCTTGGACTCCAGGCGCTCGCGCTCGAGCATGTTCTTGAAGTCCATGTTGCCGCCGACGTTGAGCTGGTAGGTGCGGTCCAGCGTGACGCCGCGATCCTCGAACAGCTTGGCCATCACGCGGTGGGTGATGGTGGCGCCGACCTGGCTCTTGATGTCGTCGCCGACGATCGGGACGCCGGCATCGGCGAATTTCTTGGCCCACACCGGATCCGAGGCGATGAACACCGGCAGTGCGTTGACGAACGCCACGCCGGCGTCGATGGCGCACTGGGCGTAGAACTTGTCGGCTTCCTCGGAACCCACCGGCAGGTAGGACACCATGACGTCGACCTTGTTGTCCTTGAGCACCTTCACCACGTCGACCGGCTTCTCGTCGGAGAGGTCGATGGTGTCGGCGTAGTACTTGCCGATGCCGTCGAGCGTCGGCCCGCGCTGCACCATCACGTTGGTGGGGGGCACGTCGGCGATCTTGATGGTGTTGTTCTCGGAGGCGAAGATCGCCTCGGAGAGGTCGAAGCCGACCTTCTTGGCGTCCACGTCGAAGGCGGCGACGAACTTGACGTCGCGCACGTGGTACTGACCGAAGGTGACGTGCATCAGTCCGGGGACGTTCGCGTTCGGGTCGGCGTCCTGGTAGTACTGAACGCCCTGGACCAGCGAGGACGCGCAGTTGCCGACGCCGACTATCGCGACGCGCACCTCATTCGACCCATTTGGATTCGACCCATTTGGATTCGACGCCGTGTGCTCAGTCATGGGCGTTACCTTTCTTGTACTACTACTTCTGTGGTGTGCTGCTTCAGCTTTGGACGTGGCCCTGCTCGGCGCGGGTCTGGGCGACCCGCTCCGCGGCAATCAACTCGTTGAGCCAGATGACTTCCCGCTCGCTGGATTCCAAGCCCAGCTGATGCAGTTGTCGGGTGTAGCGGTCCAACGAGCTACTTGCCTTCGCGACGGCCTGACGCAGCCCTTCGCGACGTTCTTCCACCTGACGACGGCGCCCTTCGAGGATCCGCATGCGGGCTTCGGCCGGAGTCCGGTTGAAGAAGGCCAGATGCACCCCGAAGCCGTCGTCGGTGTAGTTCTGCGGGCCGGTGTCGGCAACCAGTTCGGCGAACCGCTGCCGGCCCGTGTCGGTGAGTTGGTAGACCCGCCGTGCCCGCCGCAGCACCGTGGTGCCCTCGGGGGCGGCGTCTTCGGCGATCAGGCCATCGGCCTGCATGCGGCGCAAAGCGGGGTAGAGCGAACCGTAGGAGAACGCGCGGAAGGCGCCGAGCAGGCCGGTCAGACGCTTGCGCAGTTCGTAGCCGTGCATCGGAGACTCGAGGAGAAGACCAAGAACAGCGAGTTCCAGCACCCTCCACCTCCTCTGCGATCGCCGCTATGTTTGCCGCTACGTTTGCCGCAACAGTTCCGCGACACGTACCGAAATAGTATCGGACCGATATATTCCGCGCCAAACTCACAGTTCAAAGCATCGCCGAGCGTCACTCCAGAGCCACATTGGCCACCGAGCGTCGCTCCAGCGCGACGGTCGGCAAAGGAGGGTGAGGCCGCGTCAGGGGTAGCTGATGCGCTTGGTCGAGCCGTCGGGGTTGAGCTCGATGTACCCGCTGCCGAACTCGCTGGAAATGTAGATCCTGATCGCCACCGCACCCGGAGTCGTCGGATCCCGTGCCGGATCGATGATCAGGTAGGTGCTGCTCACCTCGGCCGGCTTGATGTTGAGCGTCTCCGGGGCCCCGCGAAGCACGGCGACCACGGCGCGAACGTCGAACGCGCCCAGGTCCACGGCGACGGCATCGGACCCTTTCGAACCCGTCGACGGGTCGTCCCAGCCCCCGCGGTAGGTGTAGCTCAGCGTGCGGCGCTCGTCGCCGGAATCGGGCCGGTCGAGGATCGCGTATTCCGGGTAGATCACCATGCGGTAGCCCACGGTGTCACCGAACTTCTTGCGGGTCTGCTCGAGCAGTCCGGTCAGCCCCCCGAGCGACTGCAGTTGCCGTGGCGGGGTCAACACCACGGGGGCGACCCCGTCGGGTTTGGCACCCGGATCGGCGGGGGAGTTGAACGGTGACGAGGTATTTCCGTAGAGGCCCCAGCCGATGCCGACGCCCAGCGCGACCAGGACGGCGGACGTGGCCAGCCGGATACCCCAGGCGGCGCGCGAACCGGCCAGCGCCTTCGGCGGCCCCAATGTCGGAAGCTGAACCGGAGCGTTGCCGGTCTGCAGATCGCTCACCAGCGCGCGGAGGTCCCCCAGGGTGGTGGCGTTGGTCGCGGCCTTCACCCGGTCGCCGTGCTCAGCCATGGACAGCTGACCTTCGGCCAGTGCGGTGTCCAGAATCTGGCAGGTGTCGGTGCGGTCGGTGTCCTTGGCGCGGGTGCGCGCAGTCTGACCGGTCGCCACGGGATGATCGTAGGGAGTTCCGCGGTCGGTCGCGTATCGGCGGCCAGCCTGCCGACGTACTCTGGTCACCGTGCGATTGCAGAGGCAGGTGGTGGACTACGCCCTCCAGCGGCGTTCCCTGCTGGCTGAGGTGTACTCCGGGCGGACCGGTGTGACCGAGGTCTGCGACGCCAATCCCTACCTGCTGCGTGCCGCGAAGTTCCACGGCAAGCCCAGTTCGGTGATGTGCCCGATCTGCCGCAAAGAGCAATTGACGCTGGTCTCCTGGGTGTTCGGTGACCACCTCGGCGCCGTTTCCGGTTCGGCGCGCTCGGCCGAGGAGTTGGTTCTGCTGGCCACCCGGTTCAGCGAGTTCGCCGTCCATGTGGTGGAGGTATGCCGGACCTGCAGTTGGAATCACCTGGTCAAGTCGTATGTGCTTGGTACTCCGCGCCCCGCGAAGGGCTCGCCCGGCACCCGGACTGCGCGCCGTTCCGGCGCGCGCACGGCCAGTGAATAACGGCGAGGGTCAGGACCGGTCAACCACCGCCCCGCCGACCTCGGCTGGCGGTGTGCCCACCGGGCCCCGCCACCGCGCCCAAGACCGTGAAGGGATCGAGGAATCCGTCGTCACCATGCGCCGTCCTACCCCGCCCGACGACCGGGTGACCGCCATCATGGCGCCGATCACCGACGATCCCGCCACGGCCGGTATGCGTGACCCCATCGATGAGGTCAAGGCGGTCCTCGATGGAGGACCGACGGCGGCCAGTCGCACGGCGGCGATGATGAGCCCGGCCGCGTCGCCCACCAAGCCCTCGACTCCACCCCCCGCGCCGCCGTCCCCGCCGGCCGCCCACGGTGGTGGCGACGACGGGGACGACGACGAGGAGCCTGCACTGCTGCATCGAGTGTTCGGCGGCTGGGGCTTGCGCCGCTGGCTGGCTGCGTCCCTCGCGGTGTTCGTGCTGCTGCCGGTTCTGACTTTTGCGCTGGCCTACCTGATCGTCGATGTCCCGAAGCCGGGTGATATCCGTACCAATCAGGTGTCGACGATTCTGGCCAGCGACGGCTCGGAGATCGCGAAGATCGTTCCGCCGGAGGGCAACCGCGTCGACGTCGATATCAATCAGGTGCCGGTGCATGTTCGTAATGCGGTGATGGCAGCTGAGGACCGTGATTTCTACAGCAATCCGGGGTTCTCGATCACTGGGTTCGGCCGGGCGTTGAGTAACAACCTGTTCGGCAATGACATTCAGGGTGGTTCGACGATTACCCAGCAGTACGTGAAGAACGCTTTGGTGGGTGATCAGCGCACGGGTGTGGGCGGGTTGATCCGTAAGGCCAAGGAATTGGTGATCTCCACCAAGATGAGCCAGCAGTGGTCCAAAGACGAAGTGCTGCAGGCGTATCTGAACATCATTTACTTCGGCCGCAGCGCCTATGGCATCTCGGCGGCGTCGAAGTCCTATTTCGACAAGCCGGTGGATCAGTTGACGGTCTCGGAGGGTGCGTTGCTGGCCGCGATCATCCAGCGTCCCTCGACGCTGGATCCGGCTGTGGACCTCGACGGTGCCACCGCGCGGTGGAACTGGGTGCTCGACGGCATGGTGACCATCGGCGCGTTGTCGAAGTCCGAACGCGATCAGCAGGTGTTCCCGCAGACGGTGTCCCCGGATGCGGCCAAGACGGAGAACCTGACGACCGGGCCCAACGGGCTCATCGAGCGGCAGGTGATCAAGGAACTGCTCGAGTTGTTCAACATCGATCAGGACACCCTCAACACCCAGGGTCTGCAGATCACCACGACGATCGAACCGCAGGCCCAGAAGGCCGCAGAGGAGGCCGTGGCCGCCTATCTGGACGGCCAGATGCCCGAGATGCGCGCCGCGGTGGTCTCCATCGATCCGCGTACCGGCGGGGTGAAGGCGTACTACGGCGGAACCGATGCCTCCGGCTGGGACTTCGCCCAGGCCGGTCTGCCGACGGGTTCGTCGTTCAAGGTGTTCGCGCTGGTGGCCGCACTCGAGCAGGGGATGGGGCTGGGCTACCAGGTCGACAGCTCGCCGCTGAAGGTCGACGAGAAGCTGACCATCAACAATTCCGAGGGCGAGAGCTGCGGAACCTGCAGCATCGCCGAGGGTCTGAAGCGTTCGCTCAACACCGTCTACTACCGGCTGATGCTCAAGCTGAAGAACGGCCCGTCCGACGTCGCCGACGCCGCACACCGGGCTGGGGTGGCCAAGAGCTTCCCCGGGGTGGAGTACACGCTCTCCGAAGACGGGAAGGGCGGCCTGCCGGCACCGGGTGTCGTCCTGGGCAAGTACGAGACGCGCGTCATCGACATGGCTTCGGCCTACGCGACGCTGGCGGCCTCCGGCATCTACCACGCCCCGCATTTCGTGGAGAAGGTCGTCAACGCCGACGGCGAGGTGCTCTTCGACGCCAGCGCGGAAGAGAGAGCCGGTGACCGCCGTATCGAGGCCGACGTCGCCGACAACGTGACCTCGGCGATGCAGCCGATTCCGGGGTATTCCAACGGCCACACCCTGGCGGGCGGGCGGGCGGCCGCGGCCAAGACCGGCACCCACCAACTCGGCGACACCGGCCAGAACCGCGACGCCTGGATGGTCGGCTACACCCCGCAGTTGTCCACCGCGGTGTGGGTGGGCACCGTTAAGGGCGACGTGCCGCTGGTCAACAGCTGGGGCGGATCGGTCTACGGATCGGGCCTGCCCGCCGACATCTGGAAGGCCACCATGGACGGCGCCCTGCAGGGCACCGACTTCGAGTCCTTCCCCACGCCGGGGGAGATCGGCGGATACGCCGGCGTGCCCCAGGCCCCGCCACCACCGGTGTACACGGCTCCGCCGCCCACCTATCAGCCGACGACCCAGGCGCCCGCGCCGCCCACCGGCGTCGAGGTGCTGCCGGGCGTCACCATCCCGTTGCCGCCGCCGCCGCCCCCGCCGGGTCTGCCGCCGCCGGCGCCGGGCTTCGAGCAACCGCTGCCGCCGCCCCCGCCGGGTCTGCCGCCGCCGGGCCCGCTGCCTCCGCCGCCGCCGGCTGAACCCGTCGTGCCCCCGCCGCCGGGACCGCTGCCGGGACCGCCGCCGCCTCCGTGACCCACGGTTCGCTCGCCGCGCATACGCAGGAGTGGTCGGAGCGCTCCACGGTGTCGCCGCAACCGCTCGCCGAGGACCTTCGCAGCGTCGATGACCGCGACCTGCCCAGCCGCAGTGACGTGCTGGGCGCGGCGGTGTCCACCGTGGTCGGCGGACCGGTGGGCCGCCACGCGCTGATCGGCCGCACCCGGGTGCTGACGCCGCTTCGGGTGATGTTCATGATCGCGCTGGTGTTCCTGGCCATGGGTTGGTCCACGAAATCGCCGTGCCTGCAGACGATCGGCAGTGGACCGCCCGATCGCCGGGTGGCGAACTGGGACAACGAGCGCGCCTACTACGAGCTGTGCTATTCCGACACCGTGCCGCTCTACGGCGCGGAGTTGTTGAGCCAGGGCAAGTTTCCGTACAAGTCGAGTTGGCTGGAACTCGACGCCGCGGGTAAGCCCCGCAAGCAGTTCGACGGCGGCACCGCCGTCCGTTATATGGAGTATCCGGTGCTGACGGGCGTGTACCAGTACGTGTCGATGTCGTTGGCCAAGACCTACACCGCCATCGCCAAGGCCAGCAGGTTGCCGGTGCTCTCGGGGGTCGCCGAGGTCGTGATGTTCTTCAACATCTCCGCCTTCGGGTTGGCGCTGGCCTGGCTGGCCACGGTCTGGGCCACCGCGATGTTGGCCGGGCGGCGGATCTGGGACGCGGCCCTGGTGGCCGCATCGCCGATCCTCATCTTCCAGATCTTCACGAATTTCGACGCTCTGGCAACGGCTTTGGCCACCGGCGGCCTGCTGGCCTGGGCGCGGCGACGGCCCGGTCTGGCCGGCATCCTCATCGGCCTCGGGGTGGCCGCCAAGTTGTATCCGGTGCTGCTGCTGCTGCCTCTGCTGGTGCTCGGGGTCCGGACGGGACGGCTGGGCGACGCCGTGCGCACCTCGGCGATCGCCGTCATCACCTGGGCGGCGATCAACCTTCCCGTGGCGGTGCTCTACCCGCGGGGCTGGTCGGAGTTCTTCCGGCTGAATTCCCGGCGCACCCAGGACATGGACTCGCTGTTCAACGTCATCAGGTCCTTCACCGGCTGGAAGGGACTGGACCCCGATCTCGGGTTCTGGCAACCCCCGCTGGTGCTCAACGCCGTCGTCGCCGCGGTGTTTGTGTTGTGTTGTGCGGCAATCTCTTACATCGCGCTGACGGCTCCGCAGCGGCCGCGGGTGGCCCAACTCGCGTTCCTGGTGGTCGCCGCGTTCCTGTTGGTCAACAAGGTGTGGAGCCCGCAGTTCTCGCTGTGGCTGGTGCCGTTGGCGGTCCTGGCACTGCCCCACCGCCGAGTTCTGCTGGCCTGGATGACGGTGGACGCCCTGGTCTGGATCCCGCGGATGATGTTCCTCTACGGCGAACAGAACAAGGGCCTGCCCGAGCAGTGGTTCACCGCCACGGTGCTGGTGCGCGACATCGCTGTGGTGGTCCTCGTCGCACTGGTGATCCGCCAGATCTACCGTCCCGCAGAGGATCTGGTGCGACTGCACGGCCGCATCGACGATCCTGCCGGCGGTGTGTTCGACCGCGCCCCCGACGCATTCCCGTCCTGGTGGCCCGCCCGGCTCCGGCCCGTTCGACAGCGACGAGAGGGGTCCGATGCGCGTCGCGATCGCACTGTTCCCGCGTAACACCGCACTGGACGCGATCGGTCCCTACGAGGTGCTCCAGCGGGTGCCGAGCATCGACGTGGTGTTCGTGGGCAGGCGTCGCGGGGAGGTGCGCACCGATAACGGCATGCTCGGGTTGATGTGCGACGCCACCTTCGAGGAGGTGACCGATCCCGACGTTCTGCTGGTGCCCGGCGGCGTCGGCACCCGTGCACTGGTCAGCGATGAGGCGATGCTCGAGTGGGTGCGCGAGGTGCACCGCACCACCTTGTTCACCACCTCGGTGTGCACCGGCAGCCTGGTGTTGGCGGCCGCCGGACTGCTCGACGGACTGACCGCGACGACGCACTGGGGAGCCCAGGACATCCTCGGCTCGTTCGGCGCGACCTACACCCCGGCGCGCGTCGTCGAGCACCTCCCGCAGCGCATCATCACCGCTGCCGGGGTCTCCAGTGGCATCGACATGGCGCTGCGACTGGTGGAACTGCTCGTCGACCGGCAGGCGGCCGAAGCCAGCCAGCTGATGATCGAGTACGACCCCCAGCCGCCGTTCGACTCCGGTGACCTGACCAAGGCGTCCGAGGCCACCCGGCTGCTGGCGCTGGAGTATTTCGCCCAGCGCGACTGATTTCGCTGATCAGCACGGCCTCCTGTAACCTGAGCCGGTTGCCGACGCAGGCGACCCTCCTGCCACGTCATACGGATGTGGCCGCAAACGACCATAGGAGGTGATGAGGTTTCCATGCGTCCATACGAAATCATGGTCATTCTCGACCCCACTCTCGACGAGCGCACTGTTGCTCCGTCCCTGGACACGTTCCTGAACGTGATCCGCGGTGACGGCGGAACGGTCGACAAGGTCGACATCTGGGGCCGGCGACGACTGGCCTACGAGATCGCCAAGCATGCCGAGGGCATTTACGCCATCGTGGATGTCAAGGCCGAACCGGCCACTGTGTCCGAGCTGGATCGCCAGCTCAATCTGAACGAGTCGGTCCTGCGCACCAAAGTGATGCGCACGGACAAGCACTGAGTCACTCGCTCGGTGGAGACCGTGCGCGCGGTGTCGTAGTCGCTACGTACTCTCGCGTGTACCCCCCGCCAACTCCAGGAGGAACTTGTGGCCGGTGACACGACCATCACCGTCGTCGGAAACCTGACCGCCGACCCCGAACTGCGGTTCACCCCGTCGGGGGCGGCTGTCGCCAACTTCACGGTGGCGTCCACCCCGCGCATCTTCGACCGCCAGAGCAATGAGTGGAAGGACGGCGAAGCGCTGTTCCTGCGCTGCAGCATCTGGCGCGAGGCGGCCGAGAACGTCGCCGAGAGCCTCACCCGGGGCTCGCGGGTCATCGTGACCGGCCGGCTCAAGCAGCGGTCCTTCGAGACCAAAGAGGGCGAGAAGCGCACCGTCATGGAGGTCGAGGTCGAGGAGATCGGCCCGTCGCTTCGCTACGCCACCGCGAAGGTGAACAAAGCCTCTCGCGGCGGTGGTGGTGGTGGCGGCGGCTTCGGTGGCGGCGGCGGTTCACGGCCGGCGGCGGCGAGCCAGCCCGCGGAAGACCCGTGGGGCAGCGCGCCTGCGTCCGGTTCCTTCGGCGGCAGTGACGACGAACCCCCTTTCTGATCAACCCACGCGCCCCGGCGCGACATCAGCACGAAAGAGATCCCAGACATGGCCAAATCCTCACCCAAGCGGCGTCCTGCTCCGGACAAGCCGATCAAGGCGCGCAAGTGCGTGTTCTGCTCCAAGAAGGGGCAGCCGATCGACTACAAGGACACCGGACTGCTGCGCACCTACATCAGTGAGCGCGGCAAGATCCGTGCGCGCCGGGTCACCGGCAACTGCGTTCAGCACCAGCGCGACATCGCCATTGCCGTCAAGAACGCCCGCGAGGTCGCCTTGCTGCCGTTCACCTCGGCCACGCGCTAGTCCGCCCTTTTCGAAACGGAGTACACACCATGAAGCTGATCCTCACCTCTGAGGTCGACCACCTCGGCGTGGCCGGCGACACCGTCGAGGTCAAGGACGGGTACGGACGCAACTTTCTGCTGCCGCGCGGCCTGGCCATCCTGGCCACCCGCGGCGCGCAGAAGCAGGCCGACGAAATCCGCCGGGCACGCGACATCAAGACCATCCGCGGCCGCGAGCACGCCGACGAGATCAAGGCCGCCATCGTTGCGATCGGGGCCGTCTCGCTGCCCGTGAAGGTCGCCGGTGACACCGGCAAGCTCTTCGGCTCGGTGACGGCCAACGATGTCGTCGTCGCGATCAAGAAGGCCGGCGGCCCGAGCATCGACAAGCGCTCGGTCCGGCTGCCCAAGGCGCACATCAAGGAGGTCGGCAGCCACACCGTCGTGGTGCACCTGCACCCCGAGGTGGACGTCGACGTCACCCTGGATATCGCCGCCCAGGCGTAGCCCACCGAACGTCGGACAATCCCCGGCAGTGCCCCCACGGGCACGCCGGGGATTTTTCGTCTCCGGCGAACTTCCGCCCTACCGCTGGTCACAGCTAACGTCACGGGCCGTTAACCGTTTGCATACTCAACGGCAAAGCAACACGCCCGGATCGGCAACGTGAACCGACACGCCGTTGCACTTTGCATCCACAGGGCGGCGGTGCCATTACTCTGCGGTTTACGTGGAGTAATACCCGATAAATTCACAGTGATCCACAGGTTCTCCACAACCCGCCAACACCGTTGTGCCCAGCTATCCACAAGCGGCTAACAGGTTGGCTAACAGGCCCGGTTCCTATGCGGTCCAGCAACGTCTACCGTTTCGCACGGGCCTCTGGCGTCGAAGCGTTCAGCTTCAGATTCTGTCGGTATGCCGACCTACCGTGACGGCGGTGGTCGAATATTTGTTCGGCGATTCACGGCTTGAGAAGGAGGTCAGAGCAGCCCAATGGCGGTCGTTAACGATCTCGGACATCAGGCGGCGGACTCCCCACCGCCGGCCGAGGATTTCGGGCGCCAGCCGCCCCAGGACCTCGCTGCCGAGCAGTCGGTGCTCGGGGGCATGCTGCTGAGCAAGGATGCGATCGCCGATGTGCTCGAGCGGCTGCGTCCCGGCGACTTCTACCGCCCGGCCCACCAGAACGTCTACGACGCGGTCCTCGACCTCTACGGCCGCGGTGAACCCGCCGACGCCGTCACCGTCGCCGCCGAACTCGATCGCCGTGGGCTGCTGCGCCGCATCGGCGGGGCGCCGTATCTGCACACCCTGATCTCCACGGTGCCGACCGCGGCCAACGCCGGCTACTACGCGGGCATCGTCGCCGAGAAGGCCCTGCTGCGCCGGCTCGTGGAGGCCGGTACCCGGGTGGTGCAGTACGGCTACGCCGGCGCTGAGGGTGCCGACGTCAACGAAATCGTCGATCGCGCCCAGGCCGAGATCTACGACGTCACCGAGCGCAAGACCGCCGAGGACTTCGTGGCGCTGGAGGAACTGCTGCAGCCGACGATGGACGAGATCGACGCCATCGCCTCGGCGGGCGGCATCTCGCGCGGTGTACCGACCGGGTTCACCGAACTCGACGAGGTGACCAACGGGCTGCACCCCGGGCAGATGATCGTGGTGGCGGCCAGGCCCGGTATGGGGAAGGCGCTGAAGCTGGATACCCCGCTGGCGACGCCGACCGGCTGGACGACGATGGGTGAGGTCGCCGTCGGTGACTGGCTCATCGGTGCGGACGGGAAGCCAACGCGCGTTGTCGCCGCGACCGATGTGATGGTGGGGCGGCCCTGCTACGAGGTCGAGTTTTCAGACGGATCGGTGATTGTGGCCGATGCGGAGCATCAGTGGCCGACAGGGCGAGGGATCGTTACGACGGCACAGCTTCTCGGTGCGGACGTCGTCGGCGCGGTGGTTGCGCGTCAGTTCGTCGGCGCAGGTGCACCATTGCCGCGCGAGTTCGGCGTCGCCAGCGTGCGCCCCATCGAGAGCGTTCCGGTCCGTTGCGTCGAGGTCGACAACGACGATCATCTATATCTGGCGGGCCGAGCAATGATCCCCACCCACAACTCCACACTCGGCCTTGATTTCTTGCGGTCCTGCTCGATCAAGAACAGGCTTTCCAGCGTGGTGTTCTCACTGGAGATGAGCAAGACCGAGATCGTGATGCGCCTGCTGTCGGCCGAGGCGAAAATCAAGCTGGCCGATATGCGTTCGGGCCGGATGAGCGACGACGACTGGACCCGGCTGGCCCGTCGGATGAGTGAGATCAGCGAGGCGCCGCTCTACATCGACGACTCGCCCAACCTGACGATGATGGAAATCCGTGCCAAGGCGCGGCGGCTGAAGCAGAAGTCCGATCTGCGGCTGGTCGTCATCGACTACCTGCAGCTGATGACGTCCGGCAAGAAGGTCGAGTCCCGTCAGCAGGAAGTCTCCGAATTCTCAAGGCAGCTCAAGCTTTTGGCCAAGGAGCTCGAGGTTCCGGTGGTGGCGATGAGCCAGCTGAACCGCGGCCCGGAACAGCGAACCGATAAGAAGCCGATGCTGGCCGACCTACGCGAATCCGGTGCCATCGAGCAGGACGCCGACATGGTGATCCTGTTGCACCGTCCCGATGCTTTCGAGCGCGACGATCCTCGTGGCGGTGAGGCGGACCTGATCCTGGCCAAGCATCGCAATGGCCCGACCAAGACGATTACCGTTGCCCACCAGCTGCATTTGTCGCGCTTTACGAATATGGCGCGTCAGTAGCTGGCTGTTGTAGGTTCTCACGGATCGTGGCGGAATCTCACAAGTGATGGCGGACTGATGGCGGATCCGCCAGAGTCATGAGACACGCGGTCCGTTCGTTCAATGCCGTGGCGGCGGGCGAGGCCGTGTGACGATCGGTTCACCGA
>CAISDL010000095.1 GCA_903884065.1 uncultured Actinomycetes bacterium
CGTCGCCGACGGGGAACAGGGTGCGTCGGATCAACCACAGTCCGCCGGAGAGCAGGTCGGTGAGTGGGCCGCCGGGTAGCCCCGCTAGCCATTGGCCGACTCCGTCGAGGAACCGTTCCACGGCGACGGCGATGGGGGATACCGTCTTCGTCGGCGTGGCCGCCACCGGCTGGGCCGACACCGGTTTGATCGCCACCGGTCGGGTCGCCGCGGTGGTGCGGTCTGCGCACTGTTCACACGTGACGGCTGCTTCGGGCAGCGCGATTCCGGCAGTTGTTGCTGTGGCGGGGTTACGCACCGCTGCCGGCGTCGACTGGCCGGCCGGGGTGATGGCGTGAAAGTAACCCGATCCGCGGTCGGTGACCTGCACGGAGCCCACCTCGGCGCGAGGAACCATGTCCCGGAATACGTCGTTTCGCTCGTCGCTGCCGTTGCCCCCGGAAGTTTTCGACCCGACGACGCTCTCCACGGGTGCGGTGTCGGCCAGCAGCGCGGTGGTGACTGGCGCGGATATCGTGCTACCGCGCCCGAGGAACAGCGGGTTGGCCGTATCGACCGCGGCACTGGGTGCGCCCTCTTCGTTACCCGCCGCTGTCGTCGGCAGTTCGATGACCGGAGTGTCGATGACCGGAGTGTCACCTACGCCGCTCCCGGTGGCGCCAGCACGTGGTGTGGCAACAGCAACCGACGCCCTCGGCGCGCGGGCCGCCGCACGCCGGCCCGCGGGGGCTGAACGCGACGGAGCCGCCGAGGACTCCGGACCTGACACTGCCGGACTGTTCGACGTCGCCCCCGAACTGTCATCGGTGCTGTCAGCGGCGGCCGTACCCGCCGCCTGTGGCCCTGCCAGCGACAACCCCAGGAAGAATGCCGCCGCGCTGAAACGCACACCGCTGTTGGCCCTTGCCATGTAGATCCCTCCGATGGGTGGTTCCGATACGACCGCCGGGGAGCGGAGTTGATTTTCACTGCACGGTGTGACCGGTTTCACGGACAATCTGCCCGGAACGGGGCATAGTCTGTGATCGATACCAAGCGGAATACTGCCGGTCCTGAGGGCGCTCGCATGTGACCGCCGCGTCGCCGGATCAGCGCTTGGTGCCGGTCGCCATCGTCCCGCCGTCGTGGCACTGCCGCGAATGTCCGGCCGCAGGATCCACCGATGTCTAAGCGCCGGGCTAAACGTTGTCGTGACTCGGGCCGCCTGTGACTTCAGGCCGTTTCGTTATCATCATCGCGAAAGGGGCACGAGGTTGACATCAGGTGCGTCGACGGTCTCGTGGGGGTCCAGTATATCAGCGATGAGACTTTTCGATTGCCCGGTAGTGCGATGACCGCTGTTGGCGTCGCCAATGTCGTTTTACTCGTGTGTGTGGCGTGGGTGGTGTGGGAACGCCGCCTCACCTTCGGGTCCCGCTTCGATTCGCCGATCACCGTTGGGACCGTCCTGTTCGGTGCGGGTGTGGGGCTGACCGCGCCGTGGCCGGTGGTCGCCGGGGTCCCGGTTCCGTTCACGGGCAAGTACTTCGTACTGATCGTGATCGGTCAGTTCTGTCTCCTGGCCGCGATTGTGTTCGGTATCAAGGCGGTGTATCTGCGGCTGCTCTCTGATGAGGCAATGGGTCCGTTCATGAGGAGACGGATCGCCCCGTTGATCGCCGTTGCCGCTGCGGCTCTGGTGATTTGCTTCGTCGCGAGTTCGCTGACATTGACCAGGCCGGTCGATCGCCCGCAGTTTGCCCCACTGGACGGCTGGCTGGCGGCGTCCTGGCTTATGTACTTCGGGATCCTGGCGGTACTCGGACTCATCCTCAGTTACGGGGTTGCCAGGTTACGCAGAGATCCGCGCTCAGTGATGCACCGTATCCTGCTGCTGTCAATAGTGCCCGCGTCCCTGTCCGCCGTGGTCATCGGCTACGCGTTGGTGAACAGCGGTCACGTGTATGTGTGGATCGCGGCGTGGCTGATCAACTATGCGGCCTTCTTCGGAACCGCGATCGCGTTCGTGATGCAGTGGCGGCGCCGGGTCCGAGCCCTGTTGCCCCGCGGGTGAGCGGCTACAGCGGAGGCAGATCCATGCGCGGGCGAAGCCCCGCCGCGTCAGCGGTGCCCGTCGTCGCCGGGGCCGGGCCGGTGTCTCGGGCGTACTGCACCGCCGCGTCGTGGCTCACCAAACCGTACCGGACCAGCAGATCCACCGGATTGAGTCCGAAAACGTCTGCCAGTCGCAGCAGATTGTCGGCGCTGATCAGCCGCCCCTCGTCGCGGGCAGCGTAGTAGCTCGATCGGGCGACTCCGAGTGCTTTGGCCAGTTCGACGGTGCGTACCGGGCGCCCCACGAGATAGGACAGCACGGTGCCCAAATCCCGGTCGCGGTCATCGATCACCTCATGAGCATAGGCCGAGGGCGGTGGCGGACACACCGCTCCGCTAGTCCCGCGAACCGGACGGTACGTCCGATTTGCTGATCGACTAGATGTCGTCTGTCTCACCAGACTGTCGCAAATGACACCGGTATGACCCTTCATTTGAGACGACGACATTCAGAATGAGGTCCTCCACTACTGCGTCGTCGTCGTCGACAGTCCTTGTAGGTTTTTACGCCTGCCTGCGGATGTCCGCACTCGCTAAGCAGCGCTTTTCTATCTCGTCTCAGGCCGGCTCCATCGCCGCTCGTCTCACCCGCCGCATCTATTCAGGGTAAAACCAAGGGGACCTCGTCACCGATCACGCTGCCGCTACCAGCCCCGGCGTTGGCAAGCCCGAACGGTGGCAACGACCTGGGCGCCATCGTCGGTGAGTCGCATCGGCTGGCAGCGCTCGGCGCGGATGAATAGCTTCGTGCCGAGTTCGCTCTCGATGCGGTTGATTTGGTTTTGCAATGTGACTTGGTCAATACCAAGGCTGTCAGCGGCGTCGGTCAAGGTTCTGTAGCGCATCGCCGCAGAGAATCTCGTAAGCCGTTCCCGCCCACCGATTCCTGCTAGCGCGGGTCTGATGAGCTCCGGCGCGGCGGCTGCGATGCTCTCCGCGGCGAGGGTCGAGCTGTGGCTCTTGCCACCTCGCACTCGCATCGGAATGGAGTGTTTTTTAGCCCAGCGGGCCATGTTGGCGGTACTCATACCGGCGTCTTTGGCGATGTCGGGTAGGGCGCGGCGTTTGGTGACCTACTGGTTGTAGAGCCAGTCGCGGTCGATCGTAGTGCGTGCTGGTCGACCGGACTCACGCAGCGGTAGGCCGTAGTCGCGGGCAAGGCTAGCGATCGTCTGGCGACTAACGTCGACCGTGGCCGCAATATCCCTAAGCGACATCCGTTCACGCCCGTAAAGATCGGCCAACCGTTCCCTCGGGAGCGCTGCCTTGGCCTTCGCGTAAGCGCGGTTGTAGGGAGTCGGCAGTGGCGCTCCCGGCTCCGGATCTGCTCGGGGCACCGGGTGGATCTCAAGGAGGTAGCGCAGGGTGTCGAGGCTGGTGTTCGACCGGGTGGCCGCGGTCCCGAGGGTGATGCCGCCGACCATCATGACGCGGTGCAGTTCGGTGATGTCCACCCCGGCGGGGTCGGTTCCAGGAAGGTCGAGCCCGTCGAGCACTCCTGACGTTGGTTGCCATGTCACGGGCTCGTCGTCGATGCCCTGGCTGGCCAGGAATTCTTGGGCGTGTCGGTGTAGGGCGTGGGCGAGTTCGGGCGTGAGGTGGCCGGGGAAGTCGGCGGTCTTCGTCCGGAAGGCGCTGTCATCCGGGGCCCATGGCGCAGTGCCGGCGGGCTGCCCGCTGAGGTGCCCGAACAGAAAGCATCGGGCGATGCGTGCTCGGGCTGAGCGCGGACCCGGGGTGCCGGTATCGCGGCAGATCTGCGCCCACGCTTTGTCCGGAAGCAGCATGGCGAAGTCGATTCGGCGGCGGCGCTCGTAGTCGATCGGGATGTCGGTGTCGGCCAGGTAGTCGGCGATGCGGACGATTGCGGCGCGGATGCTGTGCCATCGGTCGTGCTTCTCGAGCAGTTGCAGGATGCGGGAGAGCGAATGACCGTCGATGGGGCTGCGGACCAGTTGGGAGGCGTCGTCGAGGGTGTGTCGGCTGTTGACCAGTAGAAGGGCAGCGGACAGCGCTGGGCGCAGCTGTGTTTGGTGGCAATTCGGGATTGACAGCCGAATCGACCATTCTGGCCACAGCATCGTCGGAACATGGTGGTGCGTTCCGGACGCCGATGCCGAGTTCGTCTTTGATGGGTAGCCCGGCAGGGCGGAGCCGATGCGGTAGCGCAGCTGGTCGCTGGGCTTGAGCAGTGGTCCCAGTGCAGCGAGTTGAACTCCGGTCAACACCGTGGAGGTGTTCTTTGCCCACCCGATGTTGGTGGCGGTGACCTGCAGTCCTCGCTGACGCGACGTCGTGACCATCCACCGCAGTGCCTCCCCCGCGGCATCAATGTCGTTGCGGTCCAGTGCATTCAACGCAGCTACTACGCCGACTGCGGCGGTGGCCGCCTGTGCCGGTGCGGCCAGGCCCGGCTTTGTGTCGGTCCGCGCAATCCCGGCTCGCGAGTCCTCGTGCCGGCTGACGTGGTGGTAGGCGGCCAGGAGATCCGCGGGGACGACGGCGTTGAGATCCTCGGTCGTTGCGTAGGCCAGTACCCGGCTGGCGATGGCCCGAATGTCGGCCAGGGCGGCGATCCGGGGCTGCGGCATCACGCGGTACACACCCAGCGTGATCGTTTCGGTGTTGAGGATCGCGTTGACGAGCTGCTGGGCGCGGATGGCGGGGTGGTCGGGGTCAAACACCTCGACGTCGGTGTCGGTCAGGTCGGAATCGCAGCGGGCCGGGCTACGGCCGGTGGCCTCCGCGGCGGGATGGGCACAACGTCCGGGGTGGGGAATGAGGTCGCCGACGTGGGTGCGGCGACGTTGGACGGCGCCGCAGTGCGGGCAGGCGTCGGCAAGCAGGCAGTGGTGTTCGGTACAGGCGAATGTCCAGCCCAGTCGCCACGACAACTGCCACCGTCCACGGGTTTCCTTCAGACATGTCGGGCAGTAGCGGGACCCGCGGGCACCTCCCCACGGGAAGGCCCGGCTCAGCGTGCGGGTCTCATTGTTGATTTTCACTGCCCTGCCCACGTAGTGAGCCAGAGTCATCGTGTCCAAGGCTTGGCCGGTGAGCCCCGTGGCCGCGGCGATCGTCGCGGCCTCGGCGGTACTCAGCGTGACGATCCAGCCGGTGGTGGCTGTCCCGTGGTAAGGCCTGAGGCCCACGGCTGTCAGCAAGTCGCCGAACGCGGTGGCGTTGCGGTGGGCGATCGCCTCCAGCCACGAGTCCAGTGCCTCGCCCGAAATGGGTGGCAGGCGAATCGGCAGGGTCCTGACGGCGGTCATCCGGCCCTGCTGAGGCGGGTCGTCAACCTCCCTGATTCGAACGCGTTTTGCAGTTCTTGGCGGCCTTTCTCCGATGCCGCATCGTTCTTGACCAGATCCAGCAACTCCCGGGACAGGTTCTCGGCTCCAGTCCTCACGGCTCGCTGGCAACCCCGGTTGATCAGCGTCATCAATGAGCCGATGTGCCCGGTGCTGCGGGCAAAGAGGTAGTCCGACAGGTCATCGGCGAGCATGCCGGGTTGTTTGTCGACCAGCACGATCCGCTTCTCCAACGCCAGCAACAGTTGGCGCCATTCACGTCGGCCCTCGTCGGTGTTGATGACGAACGGTTGCACATCGAGCTTGGTGGTGCGGCGTCCGGTTTGGGCGATGACCGCATCTTCGTAGGAGTGCCCTTCGGAGAACAGGCCGCGGGCGGCCAATCCCACGCCCACGAAGATCAAGGTGACGGGGAATTCATTGGCGATGTACTTGAAATGGTTGCTGATCTCGACCCCGGCCGTGTTGCGCCACCGCAGGAAATGCAGGTCGTCAACGATCAGCAATTTCGTTTCACAGGCCAGGACACAGTCCAGGGCGCGGTGAGCGAAGTGAGCTGCATTGCCGCGGGAGACCCCGGGGTGAGCGAAGAACGCCAGCATGGCTCGGTTGAACTCGACCATGCCGGTGTTGCCGGTCAATCCGACTCGGCATACCGGCCAGCGCTCGTGC
>CAISDL010000096.1 GCA_903884065.1 uncultured Actinomycetes bacterium
CCGCGGGTGGAGGTGATGCGCTCCTGCAGCTCGCCCATCTCGTCGGCCAGGGTCGGCTGGTAACCCACGGCGGACGGCATACGGCCGAGCAGAGTCGACACCTCCGAGCCGGCCTGGGTGAACCGGAAGATGTTGTCGATGAACAACAGGACGTCCTGGTTCATCTCGTCACGGAAGTACTCCGCCATGGTCAGCGCCGACAACGCGACACGCATACGGGTGCCCGGCGGCTCGTCCATCTGACCGAACACGAGCGCGGTGTCCTTGAGCACGTTGGCGTCGCGAAGCTCGACCCAGAGGTCGTTGCCCTCGCGGGTGCGCTCCCCCACGCCGGCGAACACCGAGGTGCCGCCGAAGTTGCGGGCGATGCGGTTGATCATCTCCTGGATGAGCACGGTCTTGCCGACGCCGGCTCCGCCGAACAGTGCGATCTTGCCGCCGCGCACATACGGGGTCAGCAGGTCGACGACCTTGAGGCCGGTCTCGAGCATCTCGGTGCGGGGCTCGAGTTGGTCGAAGGCCGGCGGCCGCCGGTGGATCGACCACTTCTCGAAGTCCTTGCCGTAGCCCGGCTCGTCGAGGCACTGGCCCAGCGCGTTGAACACGTGGCCCTTGACCCCTTCGCCCACCGGCACCGAGATCGGCGAACCGGTATCGGTGGCCTCGACGCCGCGGACCAGTCCGTCGGTGGGTTGCATGGAGATGGTGCGCACCAGGTTCTCGCCGAGGTGCTGGGCGACCTCGAGGGTCAGCGTCTTGGCCAGCGACCCGAACGTGATCTCAGCGTGCAGCGCGTTGAACAGGGCGGGAACATGGCCCCGGGGGAACTCCACGTCGACGACGGGGCCGGTGACCCGAACCACCCGGCCGGCGGTGTCGTTGCTGGTGCTGGTGCTGGTGGTGTAGGAGCTGTCGCTCTCGTAGATGACGGTCATGGTCCTCTTCGCTTCCTGGTGCCGCTTGGGTGGTCTCTATTTGGTGGCGTCGGCGAGAGCGTTTGCGCCACCGACGATTTCGCTGATTTCCTGGGTGATTCGGGCCTGCCGCTCGCGGTTGGCCATCAGGGTGAGGAGCTTGATCAGATCGTCGGCGTTGTCGGTGGCCGCCTTCATGGCCCGGCGTCGCGACGCCGACTCCGAGGCGGCCGCCTCCAGCAGTGCCGAGAAGATCCGGGTGGCCACGTAGCGCGGCAGCAGCGACGCGAACAGCGTTGTGGCATCGGGTTCGAAGGAGAACAGGGTGTGCGGCCCGGTCTCCTCCTCCTCCACGTACTCCACCACCATCGGGGCGATCCGGCGCGCCTCGGCGACCTGGGTCAGCATCGACCGGAATTCGGTGGAGACGACATGGAGTTCGTCGACACCGAGAACGTCGTCCTCGCCGGGATTGTCGCCCTCGTCATCGGCCCCCGCGAGGAAGGCGGTCACGAGTGCGTCGGCGATTTCCTGGGCCTGCTCGTAGGTCGGCTTCTCCGAGAATCCGATCCACGAATCGGTGATCGCCCAGTTCCGGAAACTGAAGTAACCCAGCGCTTTACGGCCCACCACGTAGAGGATCGGTGTCTTGCCCTCCTGGCGTAGCAGCGCCATCAACTCCTCGGCCCGCCTGAGCACGTTGGCGTTGTAGCCGCCGCAGAGCCCACGGTCCGACGCGACCACCAGAACGCCGGCCCGCCGTGGATTCTTCCGCTCCACCAGCAGCGGATGGTCCAGTGCCGACTCGGCCGCGAGGTTGGTCAGCATGTTGGTGATCTCGGCCGAGTAGGGCCGGGCCGCCGCCACCCTCGCCTGGGCCTTGGAGATGCGCGAGGTGGCGATCAACTCCTGGGCCTTGGTGATCTTCTTGATCGACCCGGCCGACTTGATCCGCCCGCGAAGCTCGCGAAGTGTAGCTGCCATTACTTCTTCTTCGGGGCGGGCTTGCGAACCTGAACGGCTTCCTTCTCGACATCGGCCTCGTCCATCGCGGCGACATGTGCGTTGGGAATCACCGAACTGCCATCGGACGTCGCGAACCCGCGCTTGAAGTCGGCCACGGCCTCGGTGAGCGCAACCTCGGTGTCCTCGGAGAGCTTCTGCGAGGTGCGGATCTCGGTGAGGATCCCGGAGTCGGCCCCGCGCAGGTGCTCGATGAACTCGGCCTCGAAGCGGGACACGTCGGCGACGGGAACCGAATCCAGATGGCCCTTGGTGCCCAGGAAGATGGCCACCACCTGGTCCTCGACCGACATCGGGCTGTACTGCGGCTGCTTGAGCAGTTCCACCAGGCGCGCGCCGCGCTCGAGCTGGGCCTTGGAGGCCTCGTCGAGATCGGAGGCGAACGCCGCGAAGGACTCCAGCTCGCGGTATTGCGAGAGGTCCAGGCGCAGCGAACCGGCGACCTCTTTCATGGCCTTGATCTGCGCGGCGCCACCCACCCGGGACACCGAGACGCCGACGTTGATGGCCGGCCGCACACCCTGGTTGAACAGGTCGGTCTCCAGGAAGCACTGCCCGTCGGTGATCGAGATGACGTTGGTGGGGATGTAGGCGGAGATGTCGTTGGCCTTGGTCTCGATGATCGGAAGTCCGGTCATCGAACCGCCGCCGAGTTCGTCGGAGAGCTTCGCGCAGCGCTCCAGCAGCCGCGAGTGCAGGTAGAAGACGTCGCCCGGGTAAGCCTCGCGGCCCGGCGGGCGGCGCAGCAGCAGCGAGATCGCGCGGTACGCCTCAGCCTGCTTGGTGAGGTCGTCGAACACGATCAGCACATGCTTGCCGTCGTACATCCACTCCTGGGCGATGGCCGAACCGGTGTACGGCGCAAGCCATTTGAAGCCCGGGGAGTCCGAGGCCGGTGCGGCGACGATGGTGGTGTAGTCCATCGCGCCACCCTCTTCCAGCGCGCGACGCACGCTGGCGATGGTGGTGCCCTTCTGGCCGA
>CAISDL010000097.1 GCA_903884065.1 uncultured Actinomycetes bacterium
GGCTCCAGCCGCGAGGGTGTAGGCAGCCAGCGGCTTGGGAGCGATGCGACCTCGGCCCTCACTGAGATAGACGGCACCCAGACTCAGGAAGAAGCCCAGCGGCACCACCCACAGGCTTCGCCCGGGGGAATCGGGAAAGTGCTGCAGACCACCGGTGAAGAAGCCGAGGCCTATCGAGGCGACAATGCCGAAACCGAGTAGATCCCCCCACCGCTTACTGCCGTCCGGTGCCGCCTTCATCTCCATGGCCGCGCCGATCAGGAAGCAGATCACTCCGACACCGGCGGTTACGAACGATCGCTTCTCGGAGAAGAAGCCATGGTTGACCGCTCCCGCGACGAAGCTGATGCCCGCATACTTCGCCAGCGTGGCTAAGTGTTCAGTCTGAAACTTCATGCGTCCTACTGCTTCGCGACATTCCGGCAGCTAACTGAGGGTAGCCCTGCACTTAGGTTAGGCAACAGTAAGCCCGGGTCGGGCACGTCTCCGGGCGCGTGCGGTCTACCGTTCGACCGCCTCGGCGGCACCACTGAACGATTCGTCGGTTTCGCGTCGACCAGTGACCCACATCACAGTTAGGTTTGGATCCTCTTCGATGACGGGGGATCGAGATGCTGCCACACGGTGTACGGGTCGGAGCGGCGACGTTCGTTCTGGGTTTGGCCCTAGCATTTCCATTCGGGGTTAGGTTCGCCCCACCGGCGTCAGCGGACTGCTCAAGCGCCGGTTACGCGACCATCTGTGCGGACGGCCAGGTCCGCGGCGGCGGCCCGACACCTCCCTCTGCTGCACCCGTGTACCCGTCGTACTGCGCTGACCCGTGGTACTGCGACGACAACTTTGGCGTCGATGTCTACTGGCCGATCCGCCCCGGCGGCGGAATCGGTGGACCTGGTGGACCTGGTGGACCTGGCGGACCCGGCAGGCCAGGCGGGGGTGGCGGTATCGGTCCACGTTGACCCGCCTCCCAACCGGCAGACCCAAACTTCAACCCACCGATCCCTCGTTTGTTAGGAGAACCCAATGATGTTTCAACGCTTCATCGGAGCTGGCGTGATCGCCGCCTCAGCGGCTCTCGGAATGACAGCCACAGCTCAAGCTGATCCTCCGAACTGCACGGCGGGCGACCTCTCAATGGTGATGTCGGGTGTCAACGCTGGCATGGGTGCATATTTGTTGACCCATCCCGACGTCAACGCCTTCTTCACCAGCCTCAAGGGCATGAGCCGCGACCAAATGCGTGACGCCGTCGTCGCCTACGGGCAGTCAAATCCCCAGGTACAGAACGAGATTCAGGCGATCCGGCAACCGGCGAACGACTTCCGCGACCGCTGCCAGGCACCCGTGCCCGACGGCATGCCAGGGAGCTAAGCCAAGGGGCAACCGCGCGACAGCATCCGCACTCAAGTGTGGATGGCAACCCCCAGATGAAGGCTGATTTCCACGCGATTCGCCGGCCACTAAGCGACATTGGGCGGCCACCCCCTCGGCGATCTTGAGCGGGGTGAAGTTCTTGCCCGTGCCGCATGCCATGCCCCTATCATCTGAATATGAATACCGCCGGCTACCGCCGTGTGGCCGCCGGTCTCACGCTTGCCTCACTGCCATTGGTCGGAGTTGCACTAGCACCGACCAGCCTTGCCGAAGACTGCATGTTTGACCCGACCTCTCTTGATTGCATGATGAACTCTGGTGACGACGGTTACCAGCCCGGTGACGTCGTAGTGCCAGCCGACGGCGGGCCACTCCAAATTGCCGTCGCTCCGTCCCTCGACGGTGGCCCCGTAGTCACGGCGGGGGGCGGTCTGGTTATTCCCGCGGGACCACCTATCGGGTGATCGGACTCACGCCGGTTCTCAGGGGGTGCGGCGCAGCATCACAGACGAGTCCGACGACGCTTGACTTGCTGGGAAGCGGCGATCTTGTGCCCGTCAAGATTGGGAGCAGGAGATTCGTACCGACGGCCAGTCTCGAATGCGTTCGTCGAGCGGCTGGCTCAGATCGCTGCAAGCTCTCGCCGGTAGCGTGCCATGCTACCGACCGGAACTCGTCACTCAGCCCTGTTTTCGCTCTTCAAGTCACGATCCCGGCTCGGCTGAACCCTCTTCGGCTCGCCCGGCATCTTCGGATAGTTGGGCGGATACGGCAGATCACCGAAACCCCGTTCGGAGTCGGCATCAGCCATCGCCAGCAACGGCTCGATCGACTGCGGCAGCGCATCCATGTCCGCCATCGGGTCGCCGCGGTGGGCGAGCAGAGCCGGCACCGTCGCCATGGTGTAGTCGTCCGGCGTTGCTGAAGCGGCTAATTCGTTCCAGGTGAGCGGCGTCGACACGGTGGCGATCGGGGTGGGCCGCACCGAGTAGGCCGCGGCGAAGGTCCGGTCGCGGGCGTTCTGGTTGTAGTCGATGAACAGTTTCGCACCGCGTTGCTCCTTCCACCATGACGTGGTGACGAGGTCGGGCGCCCGGCGCTCGACCTCGCGGGCCAGGGCGATGCCTGCCCGGCGCACCGCGACGAAGTCCCAGTCGGCGCGGATACGCAGGAACACGTGCACCCCGCGCCCGCCGGAGGTCTTCGGATAACCCACCAGACCAAGTTGGTCGAGAAGCGGTTTGAGGACGTCGACCGCGATGGTGCGGGCTTCGGCGAACCCGGTGCCGGGTTGCGGGTCGAGGTCGATGCGAAGTTCGTCGGGATGGTCGGTGTCCGGACAGCGAACCTGCCACGGGTGCAGGGTGATCGCCCCCATCTGGGCGGCCCACACGATGGCCGAGGGGTGCGTGACCATCAGCGCGTCGGCGGTGCGGCCGGACGGGAAGCTGACCCGACAGGTCTTGAGGTAATCGGGGTGCTTCTCGGGCACCCGCTTCTGGTAAATCTGCTCACCGTCGATGCCGTCCGGGAATCGCTGCAGATGCGTCGGCCGGTCCCGCAACGCGGTGAGCATCGGACCAGGTGCCACAGCCCGGTAGTAGTCGATCAACGCGCCCTTGGTCCCCTGTTGGCCCAGCGTCGGGAAGAACACCTTGTCGCGGTTGGTGATTCGAACGGCGACACCCTCGACGTCGATCTCCTCGGGTCCAGCCACAATTCGACGCTACGCGCTCGACCGCAGCCTGCGGAACTAGCCGACCCGCCCGATCAACCCGAATATGGCTGTTACCCAACGAGTCTTCCCAGGTAGAGACGTGCGACCGTGTGTTCTAAGGGCTCCATCAAGGGATCGGCATGGGTTCCATTCGCTGGGACTTCAGCCAGGTCCTTTCGAGCACTGGCCACCAGCGACGAGACAATTCCCGCCGACACTTGCAGAGGAAGGCAAAAGGGGCGTCAGGCGCTTGGCCGGGATCCACTGCACAAGGCTGAGCGGCAGTGCTCCAATTCACGTTCGGAAAATAATTGCTGGGACGATCTTTTGCAACTAGCTGCGGAGTTGGCGACCGCCATGACGCAGACACCTGGTGTTGCTGATGCTGTCAGCAATCCGGTCGGCGACCAGAGGTAACAATGAGCCGATGAAGCTGCCCATCATGCCGCCGATCTCGCCGATGTTGGCCACGTCGGTCCCGGCCATCCCACCCGGCGCCTCCTATGAGCCCAAGTGGGATGGCTTTCGGTCCATCTGTTTCCGCGACGGCGACGAGGTCGAATTCGGCAGCCGCAACGAGCGGCCACTCACCCGCTACTTCCCCGAACTGGTCGCGGCGGCCGCCGCGGAGTTGCCCCCACGGTGCGTCATCGACGGCGAGATCGTGATCGCCGCCGATCACGGTCTGGACTTCGAGGCGCTACAGCAGCGCATCCATCCCGCCGCGTCGCGGGTGCGCCTGCTCTCCGGCCAGACCCCGGCCTCCTTCATCGCCTTCGACCTGCTCGCACTCGATGACCGCGACCTCACCGGGGAACCGTTCGAGGTCCGCCGCGCCGCACTCGTCGGGGCACTGAGCGGTTGCGGGCCCGTTTTCCACGTCACCCCGGCGACGACGGATATCGACATTGCCAGGCGCTGGTTCGACGACTTCGAGGGAGCCGGCCTGGACGGCGTTGTCGCCAAACCGCTTTCGCTGCCCTACAGCCAGGACAAGCGGGTCATGTTCAAGACCAAGCACCAGCGCACCGCCGACTGCGTCGTCGCCGGCTACCGGGTCCACAAGTCCGGCGCTGATGCAGTGGGTTCCCTGCTGTTGGGTCTGCACAAGGACGACGGCACCCTGGCTTCCGTCGGCGTCATCGGCGCATTCCCACTAGCGAAGCGCCGAGAACTGCTCACCGAGTTGCATTCGCTGGTAACAACATTCGACGATCACCCCTGGCGTTGGGCGGGCCCGACGGACGGCGAGTCGGCTGGTCCGCGCAAGAACGAGACATCGCGGTGGAACGCGGGCAAGGACCTGTCCTTTGTTCCCCTGCGGCCCGAACGCGTCGTCGAGGTTCGTTACGACCACATGGAAGGCGACCGGTTTCGGCACACCGCCCAGTTCAACCGATGGCGGCCCGATCGTGATCCGCGGTCGTGCACCTTCGCGCAACTCGAGCAGCCCCCGGCCTTCAGCCTCGACGACGTGGTGCCCGGACTGCGCCGTCCGCCCGGCGACCAGGGGGTCTGATGCCTACCCCGGCGATTGCTCCGGCGGGCCGGTTCGCACCGAGTCCGTCGGCCGATCTGCACATCGGCAATCTGCGTACCGCCGTCCTGGCGTGGCTGTTCGCACGGTCTACCGCGCGCCGCTTCCTGATCCGGGTCGAGGATCTCGACGACCGCACCCACGATGAGGTCGCGCGACGGCAGTTGGCGGACCTGGCCGCGATCGGCGTGACCTGGGACGAGGAACCGGAGTGGCAATCGACGCAACGCGAGCGCTACGACGCGGTGATCAACGGACTCGCCGAACGGGATCTGGTCTACGAATGCTATTGCAGCAGAAAGGATATCCTCAACGCTGCGCGCGCGCCGCACGCACCGGAGGGCGCCTATCCGGGAACCTGCCGGAGCCTGACGGACACGCAACGAGCGCAGCGACGGGACGGCGGGCGGGCGCCGGCGTTGCGGCTGCGCGCCGATGCCGGCGAGTACACCGTCACCGACCTGATCCACGGTCCCTACACCGGCGTCGTCGACGACTTCGTGCTGCGTCGCGGCGACGGTGTGCCGGCCTACAACCTCGCCGTGGTGGTCGATGACGCGCATGCCGGTATCGACCAGGTGGTCCGCGGGGACGACCTGCTGACGTCCTCGCCCCGGCAGGCCTATCTGGCGGGACTGCTGGGCTATCCGCAGCCGGTGTACGCGCACGTCCCGCTTGCGCTCAATGCCGACGGCAAGCGACTGGCCAAACGCGACGGCGCCGTCACCCTCGCCGAGTTGGGTGTGCCACGGGCATGGGAACTGATCACCGGGTCGCTGGGCTGGCCGGCGACCGACATCGAGGAACTCCTCGAACAGTTCGATCCGGACCGGCTGCCGCGCGAACCGTGGACTTACCAACCGGGCTGATCCGAAGCGGGGCTGAGGGCTAGGGTCGTCAGGACGATGCCGATTCAGATCGACCGGACCCTGGCCCGGCAACTATCGCCGCAGTTGGACGACGCACTGCAGATCGTGTCCAACGAGTTCGACGGACTAGACCTGCACCGCGCGTACTACAACGCGTTCGCGCGGGTCTTGAAGCCCGATCCACTCAAGCGGGTCCTGATGTTGGGGACCGATCAGCGGGATCTGTTCGTCCCCCTGCTGCGGCGAAGCGTGGAGAAGCACGTGCCCGCCGCCGGCCAGATCTTTGATATCGGCGCCGGGGACGGCCAGACCTTCGCCTACGTCGCCGATGCCGTCCCGGCCGGGACAACGGTGTCGGTTGCGGAGCCAAATCCCGCGTATCGGGCTGCCTACCAAGCCTTCCTGGAGCGCCAACCACACCTTCGCAGCGGGATCTCCGTTGGTTCGGGTCTCGACGAACTCGAGGACGACGCCGCCCGCAGAGCCGACGACTTCCCGGAACCGGGGAGCGTCGATCTGGCACTGGGCCTGCACATGATCTACTTCGCCACCGACCTGGCGGGCAGTCTGCGGACCATCCTGCGGTTCCTGAAGCCCGGTGGTGCGTACTTCAATGTCGTCACCGATGAGGCGACCGCCTACAGCGGATCGGTGCTGCGATCGTTCATCGAGTCCGGTGACGACATCGGTGACAACGACGGTTGGCGGGCCGCCATGGACGAACGCCGCCGCCTGCTGGCCCCGGAGTCGGAGGGCGGTGGCGGACTCGTCGATGCGGCCCGGGCGGCGGGCATCGAGGTCGAGGTCGAGTCGGTGCGACAGCCAAGCCGGATGTACGGCAACTCCCTGGCAGACCTGCTGGCCCTGACGAACCTCAGCGTGCTGACGGGCCACCCGGGCACCCGGAAGTTCGAGAGCGCCGCGAAGACCCTTCGCGATCGACCCGAGGAAGTCGACCTGCGTATCGAAACCGACGGCCCCCGGATGGGCATGTGGAGCGTGGCCCAACCGCAATGGGTGACCCAGGTCCGGCGGGTTCGCTAAGCGGGCAACTCCTGCTGGCCCCACGGTGAGCCGTAGGCGGTCAGCAATTCCAGGAACGGCACGGAATCGAAGCACTCCGGACCCAGAACGCCGGTTCCGCTCCAGGTGCCGCCAGCCAGAAGCTCAAGTGCCACAACCGGATTGATGGCGGTCTGCCACACGACGCACTGATGGCCGTATTCGGCCATCGACCACTCGTTGTCGACGACGTGGTAGAGGTACGTCGAACGGGGCTTGCCGTCCTTGCCGGTACCCGTCACCCACAGGCCCGCGCAGGTCTTGCCCGTCATCTGCGGGCCGAGCGTGGCCGGGTTCGGCAGACAGGCCGCCACCACATCACGCGGAGAAACCTGCACCGAGCCCTTGTCGGAGTTGACGGTCACCTTCTCGGTGCGATCCAGTCCCAGCTTGTGCAGAGTCTTGAGGACGTCGATGAACTCGTCGCCGAGGCCGTATTTGAAGGTGACGCGCTTGCACTCGATCCAGCGCGGCATCAGCAGCACCTCTTCGTGCTCGACGTTGACGCACTCCACCGGTCCGATACCGTCGGGGAAGTCGAAAACCTCAGGCTCGCTGAAAGGTTCGGTGACGAACCAGCCACGGTCCTTCTCCCAGATCACCGGGGGATTGAGGCATTCCTCGATGGTTGTCCAGATGGAGAACGACGGTGCGAATTCGTAACCCGCCACCTCCAGGTTGGCTCCGTCCCGCACGCCGAGTTCGTCGATATCACTGAACAGGTGATCGGAGGCGTAGCGGGCGAAGACATTGGCCAGCCCCGGCTCCACCCCGAAGCCGACCAGTGCGAGCAGTCCGGCCTGCTCCCACTCCGACTCCAGTGCGAACTGCTCGTCGCCGAGCTTGATCCCGGTCAGCTCGTAGGGCTTGTCGGGATGGCGCTGCGACAGGCTCATCGCCATATCGAGATAGTTGGCGCCGCCGGCCAGCGCTCCGCGGAAGATCGGCATGGTGAACCGAGGATCGACGGCATTCAAGACGTACGTGATGCCCTGGGCACGAACGAGCTCGGCGACCGCGGTCTCCGAGCTCGCGTCGATCTGCGTTGCGCTGAAGCGCGGATCGCCGACGGCCTCGGCTGCTTGCCGCGCCTTGGCCTCGTCGTAATCGGCCACCAGAATGTGCTCGAAGAAGTCGCGGCGCACCGCAATCGAGCAGAACGCCGACCCGACGCCACCGGCGCCCACCAGAAGGATTCTCATACCGGCAACCTATCGCTAAACAGACGTGTCGTCGCAACTAGACCGGGGCCGAGTCCCCCGTGATCTTCGTGCTCCCAGAGAACGTCGACGTGTTGGGCGCGCCACTGGTCGGCGTGACCGTCGCGGTGATGAACCCGCCGGCGGCCACCGATGAGGGTGCGTCGATCTGGTAGGTGAACGGTCCGGCGGCGACACCACTCCTGGTGTAGATCAGCTGTCGTCCCTGGACATTGGGAGCATCAGTCGACGGCGAGTAGAACACCTGAAGTTCGAAGTCGTCCATGTAGCCGATCAGCGGGTCGACTGTTCCGCTCACGACGAGATCGCTGTTTCCGCCCAGCACTGCCGAGCTCACCTGGGGCGCAGGCTGGTCGGCATTCCCATTCGACAACGAGATGCCCCTGCCGCCGTTGCCGTAGATCGCATTGGACAGGATCGCGTTGCTGTCACCGGTCTTGACTTCGACGCCATCGGAGCCGTTGGCGCTGATGGTGTTGCCCGTTATCCGCACCGGACTCGAGTTGTCCGAGAAGACGCCGGCGGCGTGCGACGTCAGCTTGTCGCCGCTGCCGGCGAGAACGCCGTTGCCGCTGATCGTGTTGCCGGACAGCGAAACCCCGGTACACCCGGCGATGTCGACTCCGTTGGAGAAGATGGTCAGGTTCGACGAGTTCTGGGGGTTGGTTCCGTTGCCGGTGATCGTGTTCGCCGTCACCGTGAGGTTCGTGGTGCCGTCGGCGTAGATGCCGTTCGCATAGATCGTGGTGGACGCGGACTCCGGGGCGAGGCCGTTGACACCGTTGCCGACAATCGTATTGGTGATGATGGAGACATCCTTGGCGCTATCGGCATAGATGCCGTTCCCGTGGATCGTCCCGCCGGCTTTGTTCGCGGCCGAGGTGCCGTTTCCGGAAATGTCGTTGTTCACGATGGTCACACTGCGGGCCTCGTCGAGGTAGATGCCGTTGCCGATGCTGGCCGTGATCGAGTTGGACAGGATCGAGTTGTCCTGGCCTTTGCGAACTTCAATGCCGTCGGAGCCACTGCCGCTGATGGTGTTGTCGCTGACGGCAACCAGCGTGGAATCCTTGACGAGAACGCCGTCGGCCCCGTTGTTGGTGATGGTGTTTCCACTGATCGAGAGTGTGGACACACCGTCCACACTGATGCCGTCGGTCCCGTTGCCGACGATGACGTTGCCGCTGATCGTCATCGAGGTCGAACCGTGAACCTGGATTCCCTCCTTGCCGTTGCCGCTGAGGAGGAATCCGGAGATCATCAGCGGAGCCGCGCCGTCCACGATCACACCGGCGCCGGTGAAGTTCTGGATGACAGCACCGTCCGTGAACGCCGCGGTGACGCCCTGCCCGATATCGAGGCCCTTCTCCGATGAATAACCCAGGTTGCCCTGCAGTGCCAGGGTGTCGTTCACATTGACCATCGCAGAGCCGTTGTCCACCGCGCTCAACCCCAGGCCTCCGAGTGGATCGGTGGAACCGATCGCTCCGTTGAGGTTGGCCGTCTTCTTGTCACCCGGGGTCAGTCCCAGCTGGAATCCCCTGCCCGGCTCCGAATCGATGGAACCGTCGAAGATGATGTCGCCTCCCGAGACGGCGACCGAGCCGACGAGGGTGGACGAGGCGGCCACCGCGAAGGTTCCGTTACCCACCGAGTACAGCCCGCTCAGTGCGACGTCGTCGCCGTAGGACTGGCTGCCGGACGTGCTGACGCCGGCCGTTGCCGTCGTCCCACCGGCGTTGGTGGTCAGACTGTCCAAGAGGACCTGGCTACCCACCACACGAACGAAGTTCGTTGCCCCGCTGCTGTTCACGGTGAGCGATGAGGTGCCGCCGACAGTGCTGTCGACGGTGCCCGAGAACGTGACGTCTCCGCGCCCGGTGTCGATGGAGGTGTCGTCGGCCAAGGTGGTGACACCCGCTACCGAGAAGGTCCCGCCCTCTGTGGTGTAGGTGCCGTCGAGTTGGGCGTTCTGACGGTAGGTCTGGTTGCCGGTGGTGGTGACCGAATTCAACTCGACGTCCGCCTGCGCCCCTGTCGGCCGAAGATAGATCGTCTTACTCGCCACATCGAACATCACGTCGAAATAGTTGTAGAGAGTCAGTGCGGCATTGACGTTCTCCGGGTTGCCGACTTTCTGGGTCTGCTCGTAACTGACTTCGTTGACCGATGAGTTGTCACCGGCGGTGAATTCCCACACCAGGGGGGATCGGCCCGCAGTGGTCGGGAACGTGGCCTTGAAGGTTGTGCCCGGCAGCAACTGCTTGCCGTTCGGCGTGGCGAAATACGCCACGGCGTCCTGCCCCAATCTGACACCGGTGGTGGGGGCGCCACTGTCGATCAGCGTCGGCAGGCAGGGCTTCGAACTCGCACACGTGATATTGAGCGGAGGTTGGGAGCCCAGGTACTCGATCTGGCCGTCCCGCTCGACCGAATACGTTGGTGCGAAGCCGAATTGATCGAGGACGGTCAATCCTGAAGTCGGATAGGTGCCACCCGTGGGGGATACGATCACCGGGACGGCGTAGGGGAACTGATCACGAAGATCGTCGGTGATGCCGACGGTGAGTTGCGGCGGGATTCCGATCGGGCCGACTTGGACCAGGAATCCGCTGGCGAGGTTCCCGGGTAGCTGGACCAGGGGACTGGTCAAGCCGTTCCTGACACCGAACGACGCCCCGAAGTCTCCGAAGAAGCGACCTTCGACCGGCGGGGCCAACGGGTTGGTGAAGTCGAACGTCTCGCCGTTCTTGGAGTTGCCACCGGCCAGAACGGCCCCGATTGCGATCGGCTGTGCGGTCGATACCGTCCGGTCGCCCTGCCCGAGAGTCACTTTCGTGTTGGAGACGACTCCGTCGAAGTAGTTGCCGGAGTTGTAGACCTCACCGGCCGGGGTCGTGGTGAGCGGAACGTTGACCCAGAACGGCTGGTTGTAGCCGGCGAAGAATCCGGTTCCACCGGTGTCGAATTCGTAGACCTGCGAGGGGTTGTCGCCGATGGCGACGTCGATGCCGTACTTGACGCCGGGCGAGGCGACTTTGGGGGGCGAGACGGTCAATTCCGGGAGGAAGTGCAGCGGGATCGTCTTGGTGTCGCCGGACTGCGCGATGGTGAGGGGGGCGATGCCCTGGGTGGTCAGGCCGGCCAACGGTGTGACGCCGCCGACGGGAGCCGTGAATGCCGTCGACCCCAGCGCGGTGACCGTCAGGGACTGATTGCCCTTCTTGCTGGCGTCGACCGTGCCATCGAAGACGGCATTGCCGCTGCCCGCGTCGACCTCGACGTCGTTGCCCAGGACCACCGCCGCGTCGATGGCGACCCCGGAGAGACCGCGTACCGCATCGCGAAGGGACAGCGGGATTCCCACGACCGCCGAGTCGACCGTGCCGGTGAACGCCGAATCTCCCTCGAACCGGATCGAATCGATCTGTGATGTCTGGAGATTGACGGGCGCGGTTCCCGAGGTGAACACGAATCCGGCGCAGCCGGCGTTGCCGGGATTGCTCACCGACACCGTCTCGTCGGCGTTCAGGGCGAAATTCTTAGCGCCCCAGAACCGCGGATCGCCGGAGACCTGAAGCGACGCGCCGTCCTGACGGAAGTAGGCGGTGCTACCGGTATTGACCGAAATCGACAGACCGCTCGTGGTCTGGCTGGCCGTCACGCCCTCGGGGACGAAGAACAACGAGCGCCGGACCAGCACGAGCGCTCCGGTCATCAGGTCGGAGATCGGTCCCCCGGGCAACGTCGACAGCAGGTCGAACGTCGAGTTGAACAGGTGGTTGACGACGGTGCCCAGCGTCTGACCGACAGTCGGCGCCTCGGCGCCCCAGCAGGCGGAACACGGACCGGCCGCAGCGGAGGCAACCGGGGCTGCCGTTGAGCCGGCCGCCGCTGCCGCGCGGGGAGCCGCGACCACCGTCTGCTCCGTAACGGCAGCGACTCCCGGGGCCGACGCCGACGCGGCGGAGGGCCGAATCTCCACGGCGCCAGGAACATCGGCGGCACGGCGCGCGGCCGGCACCGCAGCCACAGCCGGTGCGCCGCGCGGCGTCGCGGGCACCCCGGCGGCTGGTGCCGGCAGGTCGGAGTGCTCCGATCCCCCTGGGTCGTCGGTCGGTGCGTCACGGGTGGGCCGCGGTGCTGCGGCGCGGCGCGATGACGCGGCCGGCACGTCGGTCCGTGCGCCCTGCACCGTGGCGGCCGGCCGATCGTCGGAGGCGTCGGCGCCCACCGAACCTGCCCTGGACCCTCTCGGGCCCCGCTGCGGGCGCGGCGGCGACTTCTGGTCAGCCGGGTTACCCGCCGACGCGGACCCCGAATCGGCATCGGGGCCATCGGCTGCGGCCACGCCGGCATGCGGGCCGGCGAGGGAGAGACCGAGAACGACCGCCGCCGCCCCTACCCGCGCAATGGACCTACCCGTCATGGCCACTCCCCTCACGACCCCGCTGGAACTCAGGCGTTGTCGCAGGCTAACAAGAGCACGCGGACGGCTAGCGCGGGTTTAACGCACGCGTTATATCTCGACGTCGAGACGTGCCATCCCGCGCAGGGTGACATGCGGCTTGTAGACCGGTTCACCGCTGAGGCGGGCGTGCGGAAACCGCCGGGTCACCGCGGACAGCGCGACGGATGCCTCAAGTCTGGCCAGCGGTGCCCCCAGGCAGAAGTGCGGGCCCAGCCCGAAAGCGAGATGACGGACCCCGGCCCGCCCGGGGTCGAACTCGTCGGGACGTTCGATGACCGCCGGATCCCGGTGCGCGGCGGCCAGCAGCAACATCATGGTGTCGCCCTTGGGAACGTGCGTATCACCGATGCTCATGTCGTCGCCGGCGATCCGTCCGACCAATTGGACGGGCGGGTCATAGCGCAGCGCCTCCTCGATGATCGCCGAGGCGTTGCCGGCATCGTCGGCCAGTTCGGTCCACGTCCGGCGGTGTCGGAGCATGGCCAGCACCGCGTTGGCGATCAGATTCACCGTGGTCTCGTGACCGGCGATGAACAGCAGGTTGCAGGTGGCGACGATCTCGTCCTCGGTCAGGTGGTCACCGGCCTCCTCGACCGCGATCAGACCGGACATCAGGTCCTCGGTGGGCTCGGCACGCCTCTGCTGCAACAATTCCCGGAGATACCCCCGAAGCCACAGGGCGGCCTGCAGTCGTTCCTCGAATCCCTGCGGCTGGCCGGTGAAGGCGATGAACGGATCGAGACCCTGCGCGAGCAGGGATGACGCCCGGCTGAATTTCGGCTCATCCTCGATCGGCACTCCGAGCAGCCGGCAGATCACCGCGACCGGCAGGGGGTAGGCGAGGTCGCTGATCACCTCGAACGTCCCAGCCTCCTCGACTTTGTCGAGCAACCCGTCGACCAGCGTGGCGATGCCGGACTCCAGCGACTTGACGACTTTCGGGGAGAACGCCTTGCTGACCAACCGGCGCAGCCGGGTGTGGTCGGGCGGGTCGAGGAACAGGAACCCCGGCGTGCCGAACGGCCGGGCCTGCGCGCCTTCGGCGATGGCCTGTTGTGCGGCCGTGGACTTCAACCGATCAGCGCACGACGACGGGTGCCGCAGCACCTCGTCACACTCGGCGAACGACGAGAACACCACCAGATTGGACTGCGGCAGTGTCAGCGGGCCGCGCTCCCGCAACTGCCGGTAGATCGGATACGGGTCGGCCCGGTGTGCGGGGTCGAGGAGTTCCAGCAGCAGGTCCTGCGGGGCGGCAGTCATCGACTCAGTCTGCCCTGCCTCATGGCAGACGGCCCTGACCGCACCCAGGCGCCACGGCCGGACCCTTGGCCAGTGCGTCAGTCAGCGAGGGCGCGTCCTGTGGGAGTTGCGCGACCGGCGGAAGCGACAGTCGGACCTCGTACATGACGCTGACCGCCCCCGGGGCATCCTTACAGATGAGACTGACCCGCTTGCCCGCGCCCGCGCCGAAGCGCGCGTCGAATGCCTCCCGCACCGAACGCGATGACACCTGCCGGCCGACGGCGTTGGCGAAGACCGGGGTCAGAACCTCACCCGCCTGGTCGGCCAGCGCCGCCGCGAGACCGAAGTACTCCGGCGGGGTGATGCCCGAACAGGTGCCGTGCGCGTACCACTCATGGGTCGTCATGAGCGCGGAGTCGGACATGATCGCCCGCAGGTTCTTCTGCAGATCCGGCGGCAGCGTCACGGGTTTGCGGTCGCGATCGGCCGTCCGCTTCGGCACATCGCAGTATTGCTCGGTGGATGGCTGCGGCCAAAGCCCATGCAGGACAAAGGCTTGGCCCAGACTTCCGACGTGACCGGACCTGCAGCCGGCGTTGGAGGGTTCGACCTTGCACAGGCTGGGCGCCCAGGTGACGACAAGCAGGCTGGAGTTGCTGGATGCCGCGACGTTCGGCCGCTGCTTGCGATCGAGGACGAGCAGGCTGAAGGCCACCGCCGCGGCAACGACAACCGCCAATGCGAGCGTCACCGAGATCACGGTCTTGTCGCCTCGCTTCATGCTGGGCTATTCAACAGCGCAGGAACCCGTCTGGCTAGGTCGCTTACCGACTCGCCGGACCGCGGTGCGTCCTACAGTTGATCCGCCCGGGTGGCATTGAAGAGTCGGAGACCCTGCCAGTGAACGACGTCGAGCGCTGGTTCGAACGCACGGCGCGAGCAAGCGCCGCACCGGTCTCCCTCTATCCGAGCCTGCTCACCGACCGCATCTGGGGCTACCTCGGCTACCGGTTGCGCTATCCCCTGCTGATCGCGGCGTTCCGATTCGCCGCCCATGTCGCGGAGTTCTTCATCCTGTTGTCGAGCCTGGGGGGTGCGGCGGCGTTCACCGTGATGATGCTGCGGGCCGGCAGCCTGTTCGTCGCCGGCGGGTGGTGGGGGCTGCTGGAGATCATGCGGGAGCGGCTGAGGGGTTTCGCGCGCGCCGGTCAACGGGAGGCTTCCGAGAACGAGATCGGCCGCTGGCTGGTGCTCGCCGTGGTCCTGGCCGTGCTCGCGACCGCGGCCGGCGCGGTTGGGCTGTTGGTACTGCGGCCGGCAGGCACCGACCCGGTCGCGCGTCTGTACGCCTTCCTCATCATCGTCGAGTTCGCGATCGATCTACCGGTCCGCGTGCTGCACTCCGGCATCTACGCGACCCGACGCGTGTACAAACCCGGGTGGTCGATGTTCCTCCCGACCGTGGTCCAACTGACGATCCTGGCATTCGGCTTCTACCTCTACCCGACCGTGGCAATCATCGTCGCGATCATCGTGTGCAACGCACTGGCGATCTGGATCACGGTGCACTACTGCCGGGAGGTCTACCGCCTGATGGGCCTGGAGCCCCGTTGGCGGCCAACGGATCTGCGATTCTGGCGCCACCTTCCGGCAATCCCGTTCACGTCGGGAGTCGAGACCACCCTCTCCGGGCTGAGCCTGCGTCTCGACGCGGTCCTGGTGCTGGCCCTCGTCGGTTTCTACGGAACGGACACCCGGACCTTCGACCTGACCGCCGGACTGACGAGTTGGCAGCGCATCGACGCATTTCAGTTCTTCTATCTGATCCTGCCGTTGTTCCGGGGCACCTACGAGAGCGCCGCGATCTTCTATTTCGACCTGGTGCGACTGCGCACCATGCCGGACATCCGGGCACTCCAGCTGGCCTTCTTCCGGAAGCTGTTGTGGACCGCCCCGTTGGTCGCGCTGTTCTTCTGGCTACTGGCTGCCGCTCTCGGCCTGTTGGTGCTCCACGACGTGCCCCTGAGTTTCCTGCTGGCGCTCATCCCGATGTTCGTGGTTCGCAGCCTGATCGGCGTCTACCAGATCCGCCTCTTCGCCGAAGGACGCTTCGGAACGCACATCGCCACCTTCGCCCTTTTGGCCGTACTGCTGTGGCTGGTCTGGCTGAACCCCAATCCTGCGGGTGACCTGGTTCAGATCACCTCCGCGATGCTCACCCAACTGATCGTGCTGATCAACGTCCAGCATCTTCGGGACCGTCGGGATCCCGCGCTGCCCACCCTGGTGCCACTGCGCGACTGGACCCGACTGTTGGCCGACGAGCCGGGACCCGCGACCGCCGGCACGATCACCATCCCCAACTCGATCACCCCGAAGCAGAAATCGGCAGCCGTGACGGTGATACGGGAGAACATCTGCGGCAAGGGCTATGTCGCGTACGGCTCCACCACGACGCTCGTCTACTACCAGCGATGGGCGAACGGCTCCACCGATCCCGCGGGCGCCCGGCAGGCGGGTCTGGCGCTTCAGTCGATGACCGGCGGTGTTGCCGGCCACGGCCGAGTCATGGCCGGCGTCGCCGCCCATGGGCGCGCGGCACTGGACAGCGTCCTGGCCGGACAGTGGCTTCCGGCGACCCGCGATGACCGCCGCTCCCCGGGTGATCTGGACGACCTTCGCGCCGAGTTCCGCAGGATCTTTCCGGACGGGACCGCATTCGACGCCGAAACCCTCGACGGCGCAGCGGAGATGCGCGACCTCGACCCGGCGTTCCTGGCCGGCGCCTTGCCGGCGGCGGTCAGCAGCGCCGAAGACGGCCTCGACACCGTCGCGCTCGCAGGCCGCCGGATGACGCCGCTGTACCGCGGCGGGGTGTTGCGACTGCTGTTCGTCCTTCCGGCTGACCCCGAACCCGAGCGTCTTCGAGACTGGCTCGACACCGTACGCGCATGGCACCTGGGCCCCGTTGCCACCGACTCCGCGGGGCAGCTGAGCCATGGTTGAGCCCGTCGACATCGACCGGTGTCTGAAAGACCCGAAGACCTACGAGGACGTGATCCTGCAGGTCTTCGCCAAGAAGCGGCAACGCGGCCAGGGTTTCACCGAAGCCGATTGCGGCGTCACGTATTTCGACACCGCAACCAAGCGGCCGGCCCTGGCTCGCGCGATCGCCCACAGCATTGCCACCGGGCAGTACCAGCCTCAGCCCGTTGACCTGTGGTTCCTCGAGCGCAAGGGCAAGGTCCGCGCCGCCCACATGCCGGGCTTCACCGACCACATCGTCGGCTCGGCGCTCTACCAACTGCTCTCCCGCAATGCCCGCTGCTACGGACTACCGGGCGTGTATTCGTACCTTCCAGCACTGACCAATGCCACGGCGATGCGGGCGCTCGGGGCATTCATCCGCGCACACCGACGACGGGTCGGCGCACACGGACCGCCGCTGTATGTCCTGCAATCCGACTTCGAGCACTACGGCGACGAGTTGCCGGTCGGGCCCGACGCGGCGCTGTGGCCCATCCTGCGCGAGGTCGCGGCACTCGGCAGCCCCGACGGAGAGCTTTCGCAGCAGAGTTGGGACCTCATCACCGCTCTCGTCCGGCCCATCGTCCAGGATCAGGACGGTGCGCAGTTCACCCGCCTGCAGGGAGTGCCGATGGGGACTCCCGTCGTCCCGGTGATCTCCAACCTCGCGGTCGTGCCGATGGATCGAGCGATCATGGAGGTGGAGGGCATCTTCTACGCCCGTTACAACGACGACTTCCTGCTGGCCCATCCGGATCTGTCGGCGCTGCACGAGGCGGACGCCCGGATCGACTCGGTGATCGACGGCCTGGGCGTTAAACGCAAGCTGCCCAAGGAGATCCGCACCGCACTGAGCGCAACGGGCATGCCGTCCACTGGGGACCCGCGGTATCGCGGCGGAAACCGCATCGACTGCCTCGGGCTGTCGGTCAGCCACACCGGCGCGGTGACGGTCGGCCCGCATCGGCTGCGCCGCTTCATGGGTCGGATCACCGCTCGTATCGACGGTGCCGTCCCTGCGGCCTGGCCGCTACCGGTCGCGCAGCGGGCACGTCATCTGGTCGCGACCACCAACGTGATGTTGGACGTCGCGAGTCCTTTTGCGGTCCCAGGACTTTCGGCCCTGTTGGACGCCACCACGGATCGGGGGGTGCTCAAGGACCTGGACTTCCGCATTGCGCGCAAGATCGTCCAGGCCGCCACCGGGCGACCGGGAGTCACAGGTTTCCGCGTGCTGAGTCCCGGGGTGCTGCGCAACGAGATGGGCCTGGTGTCGCTGGTGCATCTGAAGAACGTGCGGTAGCGGCCTTGCGGTGGCAACCGAAGTGCTGTTTCATTCTTCCCTGAGGGCGCGGATCCCGCTTTGCTGAGCGGACTTTCCGACGGACCACAGAGGCTGCGGCTTTCGGTCCTTCATTTTTTCGTTTTTCCCCGCGCCCTCGCGCGCCTACGTCCGGTAGTAGCGGCCGAGGAAGTCGTCGCGGAGGGCCTCGAAGTCACCGGCGCCGATCGCGTCGCGGATGCGGTCGACGAGGGAGATGATGAACCGTTCGTTGTGGATGGTGCACAGCGTCGAGGCCAGAATCTCCTTGGCCTTGAACAGGTGGTGGATGTAGGCGCGGGTGTAGTGAGCGCAGGTGTAGCAGTCGCATTCGGCGTCGATCGGGGTGAAGTCACGCCGATACCGGGCGCCGGTGATGTTGTATCGTCCGGTCGCCGCGTAGACCGCGGCGTTGCGCGCCACCCGTGACGGTGAGACGCAGTCGAAGGTGTCCGCCCCCGCGGCGATCGCCGCGAACAGGTCGTCGGGCTCACTGATGCCCAGCAGGTGGCGGGGTTTGTCGTCGGGCAGTTCGTCGGTGCACCAGCCGACGATGGTGGCGAGGTTCTGCTTTTCCAGCGCGCCGCCGATGCCGTAGCCGTCGAACCCCCGGCCGTGCTCGTCGACGATGCTCTCCAGCCCACGGCAGGCCTGCCGGCGCAGATCCTCGTAGTGGGCGCCCTGCACCACCCCGAAGAGAGCCTGCGGCGGCCGGGAAGGCTCCTCCAGCGCGTCCAACCGGCGATGCTCGGCCAGGCAGCGCTGCGCCCAGGCGTGGGTCCGCGCCAGTGACTCCTCTTGATAGGCGCGGGTGTTGACGAGGGTGGTGAGTTCGTCGAACGCGAAGATGATGTCCGCGCCGATCTGATGCTGGATCCCGATGGACACCTCGGGGGTGAACCGGTGCGTGGAGCCGTCGAGGTGGCTGATGAAGGTGACCCCGTCGTCGTCGACATGCGCCAGCTTCTGTTTGCCCTTGGCGATGAGGTTGTCGGCCTGGACCCGGTCGGGGTCCTCCATGAGCACCTTGCGGAAACCCGCGCCCAGCGACATGATCTGGAACCCGCCGCTGTCGGTGAACGTCGGCCCAGGCCAGTTCATGAACGCGCCGAGGCCACCGGCCTCGGCGACGATATCCGGACCCGGCTGCAGATAGAGGTGGTAGGCGTTGGCCAGCACCGCCTGGGCGCCGAGGTCGCGCATGGTCTCCGGCAGCACCGCCTTGACCGTCGCCTTGGTGCCGACGGCGATGAACGCCGGTGTGCGGATATCCCCGTGCGGGGTATGGATGATGCCGCTGCGCCCGCGGGCACCTGGAAGTTCGGCCTCGACGGCGAAGTACGGCACGCCAGTCATCTAACCAAGAGGTAGAGGATTAGTACCCGTGCGTAACGGGCAGACTCATGTGTCAATTGAGTGCGGCGGGTTGTCGGAGTCCGCCGCATGGAAGGAGGACCTCAATGGTGCGTGGAGTGACGGTCGGCGTCGGGAGCGCCGCGATACTGATCGCCGGCTTGGTCGGCTGTTCGAGTAAGAAGGCGGAGACCAGCAGCGAGAAGGCATCCCAGGCGCCGTCGTCGGCGGTCTCGGCCACCTCCGGAACGGTCACGGCGTCTGCCGGTGCCGGCACCGCGAAGGTCAGCATCGACGGCCAGCCCAAAGAGGTCAACGGGCAGATCGCCTGCACCACGGCGATGGGCAATCTCAACATCGGCATCGGGGATACGGCCACCGGTATCGCGGTGGTGATGAGCCCGGACGCGTCGAAGGTGACCTCCGTCGGCCTGGGCAACGTCAACGGCACGGTGCTGGGCTTCCAGGACGGCGCCAGCGGCGCCAGTGCGTCGGCCACCAAGAACGGCAACACCTACACGATCACCGGGACGGCGGCCGGCGTCGACATGGCCAATCCCATGCAGCCGATGACCAAGCCGTTCGAGATCGAGGTCACCTGCCCCTGAGCCGAGGGGTGTCCGGTCACTGACCGGGCGCGCGAGTCGGCGTCGCGGCTGTCTTGCGCCGCGACGTCGACCTCTTGCGCCCGCCGCCGCCGACGGCCTGCTCGAGCCCGGCGAGTGAGTCCTCGAGGTGCCCGAGGATCCGCTGCAGGCTCGGAACGCTGCGCCGGCAGCCCACCAACCCGAAGTCGAGATTGTCGACGTTGTTGGACAGGGTGATGTTCATCGCCTGACCGTCCAGTGCGATCGACATCGGATAGTTGCCGTCGAGCCGAGCCCCGTTCCAGTACAACGGTTCCCGCGAACCGGGCACGTTGGAGATCACCAGATTGAACGGCGGCGCGGCCGATCCGAGCGCCGGAGAGACCATCGACAGCAGCAACGGGGAGACGTTGAACGCCGACAGCGCCAACTGCTGAATCTTGGGCAGTTGCTTGAAGACTTCTTTGTTGTTGCGCATCGAGGTGGCCACCTCGGCGAGGCGCTCCGCCGGATCGTCGAGGTGGGTTGCCAGACTTGCCAGCAGTGCGCCGACCTGATTACCACCGCCGGGACTGGCGTCGTCGCGCAGGCTCACCGGCACCATCGCGATCAGCGGCCGGTCCGGCAACGCCTTCTGTTCCAGCAGATAGGCACGCAGAGCGCCGCCGCACATCGCCAGCACGACATCGTTGAGCGTCACTCCGGCAGCCTTCTTCACGGCCATGAATCGCTCGATGGGCCAGGACTGCGCGGCGACACGGCGCGCACCGCCGATCGGCACGTTGAAAAGAGTGCGGGGCGCGCCGACCGGCAGGGTCAACTGCTGCTCCCACAGCCCCTTGCGGGCCAGATACAGCGCCGAAGGGCCAACTCCCAGAACGGATTCGGCTACCCCCCTCAACTCGCTCACCAGAGACGGCCGCGGTCTGCTCTTCCCGGAGGGACGATCGTTACGCCCCCATGGCACCCGGACCTCGTGGTCGTGCGGGTCGGTTGCCAGTGACCGCCGCATCATCCGGATCGCGCTGACACCGTCGACCAGGGCGTGATGGATCTTGGTGTAGACGGCGAACCGGCCGTCGTTGAGACCTTCGACGAGATGGCTCTCCCACAGCGGGCGATGCCGATCGAGCAGGGAACCGTGCAGTCTCGATGTCAGTTCGAGCAGTTCGCGCACGCGACCGGGCGACGGCAGCGCCGACCGGCGCAGGTGGTACTCGAGGTCGAGGTCGCGGTCGAACGCCCACGTGAGGTTGGCGATGCCGCCCATCAACTCGGCGGGGTGTTTGCGGAACGTCGGAGCGACGTCGTCGCGGGCGATGACGTCCTGATACAGATCGCGAAGGAATTCCGGTCCGGCCCCTTCGGGCGGCTCGAACAATTGCAGCCCGGCGACGTGCATGGGGTGTTCGCGCGACTCGCCGAGCAGGAACATCGCATCGACCGGTGAGATGAGTTCCATCCGATGCCCCGCCTTCTGCTCCCGCACGTTCCTCACGACGATAGACGAATGCCCGGTTCAGGGCCGAAAGACCCTGTCGGCTCCGGCGATGTCAAGGCCAGTGTGGGGAGGTGACGACCGCGCGCGGCGGCCGGGCGGCCCTCGGCATGACGGTGGCCGCGGCGGCGCTCATCGCACCGAGTTGCTCGGCACGGCCCACCGGCCCCCCCGCCGCGCCCCCGCCGTCGAGCACGTCGTCGACGAGCAGTCCCGCACCCGCGCCCACCACCACCTCTCTTGCCACCGCCATCCGGCAGTGGGAGACGCTGGCAGGTGAACACTTCACGCAGTCCGGCCTGGCGCTGCAACAGGTGTCGGAAGCATCCGATGCCGACGACGAGGCGGCGCTGCAGTCCGGCTGTCACAGGCTCCACGAAGCCAACGTCGTTGGGTTACAGGATGATCTGCCCACCCCCGACCCGCGGCTCACCGCCGAGTTGCAGCGCATGATCGACGACATCAACACCGCCACTCATGCATGTGTGCGATTCGTCCTGGCCCGCGAGACCGTCGACGCGACGACCTATCAGGAGTACCTCGCCCGAGCCGTCGAGCATCTCCACCGCGCCAAAGGGTTCCTCGACGAGGATCTGGCGCCGAAGTGATCGGCGGGGCTAGACCACTGCCGGTACGCCCGCGGTGCTACCGATTTCCGACAGGTCGCTGAGGCGGTAGGCCGTCACCGACGCATCGCCGACCGCGTAGAGCACGTCGCCGATCCGGACGGTCCGGAGGACCGGTTCGGTGGTGTGAATCTGACCGACCGCCTCGATCCCGCCGGGGCCGACGCGCAGCACCGAGAGGAACTGATCGGAGTGGTAACCGGTCTGCTCGTCATACCCGCTGCCGGAGACCGGAACCACCAGCAGTCCGTCTTCCGGGGAGTACAGCACCGCGTGGTGGTCGAACTGCGCGGCCGACCACGACCACTGCGAGCCGGGGTCGAGGAACTCGCGTTCGATCTGGGTCAGGTTGGCGGGGTCGCTCACATCGAACAAGGTCGCGTGCACGTAGCTGTTCCAGGTGCCGGGCTCGCGTTCCTGGCCGATGCCCAGCAGCAGTCCGTCCCCGACGGACTGCAGGTAGTTCGAGAAACCCGGCACCACCAGTTCGCCCAGCAGGGTGGGGGCGGCCGGGTCGCTCAGATCGATGGCGAACAGCGGGTCGGTCCGCACGAAGGTCACCAGATACGCGGTGTCGCCGACGTACCGCACGGCGTACAACTGCTCGCCGGGAGCCAGTCCGGTCAGCCGGCCGACCTCGTCGAGGGTGTCGCCCGCGGTGTCCAGAACGTGAATTCCGTTGTCGTCCAGGGTGATCCAGGTACCGTCAGCCACCTGCGAATCGGAGGTGTGGGTTGCCACCCGCAGGTGGCCGCCCTGCTCGTCCATCGCGAACTGGTTGACCAGCGTGCCGGCGACCACGCCACTGGCCTGCCACGAGACATCGGTTCCGGCCACGGTGAACCGCTCGATCCGGGTGTCGGTCGAGTAGTGCGAGTCGGTGTATCGCCCCTCGGAGGTCGCGACGTACAGGGCATCCGGGGTCATGTAGACGGTGCCGCCACTGGCGGAGACCATGCTTGCCACGCTGTCGTCGAAGGCCGGACCGCCCGGCGCGCGACCGGAGTCCAGCGACACCACCGTCAACAGCGACCGCTGATCGGGGGTGTGCGGTCGCACGATGCTCTCGGCGTCGGCGACCAGACCGATGTCGACCGTGTTGCCGTCGGAATCGACGGTATAGGCGTGCGGCAGGGACAGATCCACGATCTGATCGCCGACCCGGGCCACGTACTCGTCCCAGGTCTCGTAGGTCCGGTTGGCGGTCGGCGCGCCCGGGTCGAACCGAATGGGTTTGGCGACCGCGAGGGCGATGTCGCCCTCGGGGGTGTCGATGTACTCGATCGGAGTGTCGGTGTACTCGATCGGAGTGTCGGTGTAGTTCGGGGCAGGCAGGTTCACCGACCGCTGCAGAACGACGTAGACCACCCCGTCGACGGCGCGTGAACTCTCGTAGCCGCCGTCGAAGACGGTCTGCTTGACCACCGCCGGCGCCGTGCGGTCGGCGACGTCGTAGACGGTCACGGTGGTCTGCGGTTTCCACTGCCCCCACGGCCCGCAGTAGGCCATCTTCACGTACGGGCCGTACCACCCGGACCCGGACTGGGTGATCACGGTCAGCCGGTCACCGGACAGGTACTCGCCGACGACGTTGCCGTTCAGCGTCGACTCCGACGCGACCGAAAGGTCCGCACCGGTGATCGTCAGCCGGCCGTTGTGGGCGGTGTAGATGTACTTGCCGTCATTCTCAACGAAGTCGGCCTCATCGACACCGTTCACCTGGACGTTGGTGTCGGAGTTGATCTTCGCGGTCGATTCGGTCTTGTAGTCGTACATCGGAAAGGGCATGTTGCCGTACACCGGGACGGTCTGGCCGAAGACGGTGCCGTATTGCTGCTTGGCAAGTTCCAGCAGGTAGGCGCTCAGGTCCTCGCGGGTGAAGTAGGCGGCGTTCACCTTGGTGTCCCCGGCCTGCGCAGTGGTCTGGCCGACGTTCAGCGCGGGGAAGGCGTTGAAGAAGGAGCGGCGTACCAGCAGCAACGCCCCTTCGAAGACCTCGGTGAGCGGACCGGCGGGCAGCGTGGACAGCCAGTTGGCCGTCGAATCGAAGAAGCTGGTGATCGCCGCACCGAGTGCGGCGACGGCCGGAGACGGGGCCGGGGTGGCGACGGTGGTGGCGGCACTGGCGGTGGGACGGGGGGTGGCGGCCGCCGGCAGTGCGATGGTGACGACGGGCGCAGCGGCGGCCGGCACGGGTGCGACGGACTGAGCGGGCTGGGCGCCTGTGGTCGCCGCGGCGGCCGCGGACTTGCTGGGGGGGCTGCTGACAGTTGCCTCGAGGGCCGAAGAGACTGGCGCAGCGGAGTCCGAATCGCGCGGGAGTTCGGGAGCAGGCCGGTGGCCGTTGGCCCGACGCGACGGCGGCGGTGGCTGGTCCTCCACGACCAGCGCATCACCGATATCGAGGGTGGCGGCCGGTTGCGGGGTCATCCGGCCGCGCCGCGGCGCCTCGACGCCCGAATCCGCTGTTTGAGCGGTTCGGGACCCACGACCTCGAGACTGGCCGTCGTCGGTTTGCGACGGCTGCGATTCGGCCGACGACGAACCGTGCTCCGTGGAGTCGGCCGCAGCGACTCCCGCCGCCTGAGGACCCGTCAGCGATACACCGATTGCGAATGCCGCAACTCCCGCCCGGGCGCCGCGCTTGACGACCGACATCGACCACCCCTGTCCTGGCGCATCGCTGCGAGTTTGCTGCAAAGGTAGTCGGACCATAGCCGTGAAACGCGTCACGCGTCAAACACATGACGGGCGAGACGGGCCGAGAGAACGGCCACCGCCGCCGGGATGGGGATCTCGTGCAGCGATGGCCGAGGGGAATCGTAGGCGTGGAACCTAATAGAACTGGCAGAGCAACCGAATAGAAGGCCGTGTCATGACGCCAGATCCGGTCTAGCGGAACGGCCGGGTACTGATGGCGGTGGCGGAGGGATTTGAACCCTCGGACGGGGGTTACCCGTCACACGCTTTCGAGGCGTGCTCCTTAGGCCGCTCGGACACGCCACCGCGGGGAATCTTACGGTCCCGCCGCCGACTAGCCCAAATCGCGGTGGCGGGCGAAAAACACATCTAGTAGGGCGGCACAGTCCGGCGCCAGCACACCACCGCGCACCTGCGGCCGATGCGTCAACCGCCGGTCGCGCACCACATCCCACAGCGAACCCACCGCTCCCGTCTTCGGCTCCCAGGCACCGAAGATCACCCGCGAGACCCTCGCCATCACCAGCGCTCCGGCGCACATGGTGCACGGCTCAACGGTGACCGCGAGGGTTGCTCCCTCCAGGCGCCAACCGTCGCCGTGGGCGCGGGCAGCCTCCCGCAACGCCAGGATCTCGGCATGCGCGGTCGGATCGCCGAGTGCTTCGCGGGCGTTGGCGGCCCGAGCCAGTTCCACCCCGTCGGCATCGATGACCACCGCGCCGATGGGGACGTCGTCGGGACCGGCCTGACGTGCGGCGGCGATGGCTGCCCGGATCAGCGTCTCGTCAGACCGGGGGCTCACCGATCGAGGCGGTCGAGCACCGCCGACAACTCCTCGGCGAAGCCCATCTCGCGGGCGATGCGGCCGAGTTGCTCGTCGGCGTACAGATCGGTCTCGGAGAGGATCACGCTGAGCACCGCGTCGGGAAGTCCGATGTCGGCAAGCACTCCGAGGTCGCCCTCCTCGAACGGGTCGCTGTCCTCGAGGTCTTCCGGCGCCATGTCGGCGTCCAACTTCTCCAACGCCTCGGCGGCGATGTCGTAATCCAGGGCGGCGGTAGCGTCCGACAGCAGCAGCCTGGTTCCCGAGGGCGCCGGGCGAACGATCAGGAAGAACTCGTCGTCGACGTCGAGCAGTCCGAACACCGCACCGGCGCTTCGTAATTCACGTAACTCGGTCTCGGCGGCCGACAGGCTGCTCAGCGCCTCGACGCTCATCGGTGAGCAGCGCCAGGTGGCGTCCTCCCGGACCACCGCGACGGCAAAGCCGTACGGGGCGTCCGCAGAGCCCGATTCGGGGCCCTGGGAACCCGGTCCCCGCTCGGCTCGCTGTCCTGCCATGGGCGCATACGCTAGTCGCTGAGCAGGCGGATTGACCAGCGCCTGCCGCCCGGTCGGGCTGAGGTATGCCAACCTGGGAAAGTGACGAAAACACCGGTGTGCGTGCTCGGGTTGGGTCTGATCGGCGGATCGGTGTTGCGCGCCGCGGTCGCGGCGGGCCGGGACGCCTTCGGCTACAACCGCTCCCGAGAGGGAGCACTCGGCGCGCACAACGACGGATTCGCGACGACCACCGACCTGACCGAAGCGCTGACGTGGGCCGCCCAGCGCCGAGCCCTGATCGTGCTCGCCGTCCCGATGCCGGCCGTCGGGCAGTTGCTGGGCCACGTCCGGCACCTCGCCGGTGCGTGTCCGCTGACCGACGTCATCAGTGTCAAGGGCGCCGTGCTGTCGGAGGTGCGTTCCGCCGGCCTGCTCGACCGTTACGTCGGCGGCCATCCGATGGCCGGCACCGCGCACTCCGGCTGGTCGGCGGGCGCTGCCGGGCTGTTCACCGGCGCGCCCTGGGTGATCAGCGTCGACGAGCACGTCGATGCGGCGATCTGGGCGCAGGTCATGCACCTCGCCCTGGACTGCGGAGGTGTGGTGGTCCCGGCGAAGTCCGACGAGCACGATGCCGCGGCGGCCGCCATCTCCCATGTGCCGCATCTGCTCGCCGAGGCGCTGGCAGCCACCGCCGGAGAGGTCCCCTTGGCATTCGCGCTGGCGGCGGGATCGTTCCGGGATGGCACCCGGGTTGCCGGCACCGCCCCTGATCTGGTGCGCGCCATGTGTGAGGCCAACGCCGACCAGCTCATCCCGACTCTTGACCATGTGTTGGAGTTGCTGCACCACGCGCGAACGTCCCTGGTGGAGAAAGGCTCGGTCGCGGAACTGGTCGACGCCGGGCATGCCGCACGGGTCAGGTTCGAGAGCTTCTCGCGGCCCGACATCGTCACCATCTCGCTCGGCGAGGAGAACTGGCGCGACGAACTGGCAGCCGCCGGACGGGCCGGCGCGGTGATCAGATCCGCTCTGCCAGGCCCGGATAGTCGACGATGAATCCCTCGTCGTCGACGATCACCGTGGTCGCGGCGACCGGGGACGCCAGCTTGATCGCGCCGCCGCTGCCCAGTCCGGTGTAGGTGATCTCGGCGGCGGCGACGGTCAGATCGGGCAGGTACACGTAGACCACCGGCAGCGTGACCGTCTCGGTCGTGCGGTGCAGCCCGGTCCTGCGGATAGGCAGTGCGTTGAAGAAGGGGCTGAGCACCATGTCGACGTCCAGCGCGCCGTTGTAGGCCTCGCGCGAGTCGCCGTCGTGGTCGGTGATGAGCCACATGTTCTCTTCGTCGCGGGCGATCGAGATCTGCCGATCCCGCTCGGCGATGCTGACGTTGAGCGACAGCCGCTTGGTGGCTCCGCCGTCGTCGGTCACCAGGTCATAGGAGGCACTGAATGCCGGGTGGGTATCCGACTGGGCGGCGACGATGCGCCCGTGGGCTTTGATCCGGTTACCCGACACCGCCACCCGGGCCGACTCCATGCGCGATACGTCATGGGAGCGCCAGGTCAGAACGGCTGGCCACGCCTTTGCGCTGGCATCCTCGGCTGCAGTCACCACCCTTCCACCGTAAGGGACGCCTCTCCGCCGCTGTAGTCGGGCGTCCGGCGGCGAGGTACGGACTCCAGGGCGACCTCATCGTCGAGCAGCGGTTGGGGCAGTCGGCGGCGCAGCCGTCCCGTCCCGGGCACCGACGCCCACACCACTGCGGCGAGCAGGCCGTCGAGCAGCAGCGCCAGCACCGTCACCATCAGGGCGCCGACCAGGGCGAGATAGAACTGGCGCACCTTGATGCCGTCGATCAGATACCGGCCGAGGCCGCCGAGGCTGGCGTAGGCGGCGACGGTGGCCGTGGCCACAATCTGCAACGTGGCCGTCCGCAGACCCCCGAGGATCAGGGGCAGGGCGTTGGGAACCTCGACCCGAGTCAGTATCCGGCGTTCGGTCATGCCCATCGACCGGGCCGCGTCGACCACCTTCTCGTCCACGTTGGCGATTCCGGCATAGGTGCCGGCCAGCAGCGGTGGAATCCCCAGCAGCATCAGCGCGATCGTGGGCGGCAGCAGACCCAGTCCCCACAACAGCACCCCCAGCAGCAGCACGCCGAGGGTGGGTAGCGCCCGCAACGCGTTGACGGCGGTCACCACCAGGAAGGATCCGCGGCGGGTGTGTCCGATCACCAGTCCGATGGGAATCGCGATCAGGGCAGACACCGCCACCGCAACTCCGGTGTATTGCAGGTGCTCGATGATTCGGGTGCCCAAACCCGTTTTCCCGCTCCAATTCTCAGCGGTGAAGATGTAGGCCCACGCCTGCTGCAGGAAGTTCACGCGGCCGCCCTCAGTCGCGGCCGGCCATCGGAGTTCGCCCGCGCCCACGGCGTACTGAGTCGCCCGGCCATCAGGATGACGACGTCGACGATGACGGCCAGGACGAAGATCGCGATGATTCCCGCGACGATCTGATCGCTCTTGTCGGCCTGATAGCCCTCGGTGAACCAGGAGCCCAATCCGCCGATGCCGATCACTGAGCCGACGGCGACCATGGAGATGTTGGTGACCGCGACTACTCGCAGGCTTGCGGTCAGCACCGGAACCGACAGCGGCAGTTCGACTTTGAGAAGTTGCCCGATCCTGGTGTAGCCGACCGCGGTGGCGGCGTCCCGCACGTGCGCGGGTACGGCGTCCAGAGCCTCGGGGACGGCGCGCACCAGTAGTGCGGTGGTGTAGAGCGTCAGCGCCACGATGACGTTGGTCTCGTCGAGGATTCGGGTCGGGATGATCAGCGGCAGCACCACGAACAGCGCCAGCGATGGGATGGTGAAGATGATGCTGGCAGCCAGCGTGGTGAGCCGGCGCAGGGTGGCGTGCCGCCAGACCAGCGCACCCAGTGGCACCGCGATCAGCAGTCCGAGCAGTACCGGGATGAGCGAGAGCCGGAGATGGATCAGAGTCAGGGCCCATGCGGTGTCGAGGTGATTGAGCAGATAGCGCACGAGGGTCAGTCCGCGTCGTCCGGAACGTCCTCCGGCGTCGGTTCGTCCGGGTGCGCGGCCGCCCGGCGCTGCGCGTCGAGTGCGTCGATCACGTCGTCGGCGTCGGTGCCACCCACCACCGCACCGCTGTCGTCCACGGCGACACCGATGCCCGCCGGTGAGGACAGGGCCGCATCCAACGCCGAGCGCAGCGTGCCGTCGGGATGGAACAGCGAGCCGCCGGCCGTCACGCTGTCGTAGAGTCCGCTTCCATCGACGTGGCGCTCGACACCGTCCGCGTCGATCCAGCCGAACGGTGAGCCGTCGGGGTGAACCACCAGGCGCCACTCGTCCTCGCCGAGCACCAATCCGTCGATCTCGTCCTCGGTGACCGTCGACAGTGGTCGCAGCCCAAGGCTCGACGCCGTGAAGAACTGCAGCAGCCGGTAACCCCGGTCGTTGCCGATGAACTCGGCGACGAAGTCGTTGGCCGGATTGGACAGCAGCCGAGACGGGGTGTCGTACTGCTGCAGGGTGCCGCCGACGCCGAAGACCGCGACCGCATCGCCGAGTTTGACGGCCTCGTCGATGTCGTGGGTGACGAACACGATGGTCTTGCGCAACTCGCTCTGCAGTCGCAGGATCTCGGCCTGCAACTCCTCGCGGACGACGGGGTCGACGGCGGAGAACGGTTCGTCCATCAGCAGGATCGGCGGGTCGGCCGCCAGCGCGCGGGCCACCCCGACACGCTGCTGCTGACCGCCGGAGAGTTGCGCGGGATAGCGCTGGCCGAGTTTGGGGTCCAGGCCGACTCGTTCGAGCACCTCGTAGGCGGCCCGACGGGCCGCGCGCCGGGACTGCCCGGTGAGCACCGGCACGGTGGCGACGTTGTCGACCACCCGTTGATGCGGCATCAGGCCGCCGCTCTGGATCACGTAGCCGATGCCCAGTCGCAACTTGACCGGGTCGACATCCCGGACGTCCCGACCGTCGACGGTGACGGTGCCCGAGGAGGGGTCGACCATTCGGTTGATCATTCGCATCGACGTGGTCTTGCCACAGCCCGAGGGCCCCACGAAAACGGTCAGTGAACCGTCGGGAACGTCCATGCTCAGGTTGTCGACGGCCACCGTCCCGTCCGGGTAGCGCTTGGTGACATGCGAGAAGGTGATCATCTACTTCCCGAGCGGCTTGTCGAAAGCGTTCTCCCGCGACCACTGCCGTGCGGCTTCGTCGGGATCGATTCCGGAGTTGCCGGACACCGAGGCGTTGAGCTCGGTCAGGCCCGCGGTGGTGAGTCGTGCCGACACCGCGTCGAGCACCGTCTTGATCTCGTCGGACATCTTCTGCGAACTGAGCAGCGGGACAACGTTTCCGGGCAGGAAATTGCTCTTCGGGTCGGTGAGCACGACGAACTTGTTCGCCGGGATGGCCGGCGAGGTGCTGAAAATGTTTGCTGCGGTGACGGTTCCACCGGATAGCGCCTTGACGGTGGCCGGGCCGCCGCCGTCGCTGATCGAGACGAAGTTGTCTGCCTTGATGTCCAGACCGTACTTGGCCTTCAGGCCCGGCAGGCCCCGTTCGCGATTGAGGAACTCCGAAGGGGCGCCGAACTTCACCTCGGCGGCGTACGGCACCAGATCAGCGATGCTCTTGAGATTCCACCGCTGTGCCGTTGCCTCGGTGACGGTCACGGTGTCGCTGTCATTGGCCGGAGCCGGATTCAGGATGGACAGGTCCCCCGGCAGCGACCGGTACAGCGCCAACTCGACATCGCCGGGCTCGGACGCACCGCTCTTCGGGTTGAAGTACTGCAGCAGGTTTCCGGTGTATTCCGGGATCAGATCGATGGAGTGGTCACGGATCGCGGGGATGTAGGTCTCCCGGCTGCCGATGCCGAACTGGCGGCCGACGGTGAATCCGTTGGCCTCGAGGGCCTGCGCGTAGATCTCGGCGACGATCTTGGACTCCGGGAAGTCGGCCGAGCCGACCACCACCGACTTCAGATCCCCCGAGGCGGTGCCGCCGCCCAGTGGGTTGGAACTGCCACACCCTGCGGCCACCGGAGCGAAGGCCGTCAGCGCGACGGCGAAAAGCCAGCGTAGGGACGATTTCACTCGACGTCCTTTCACCCTGTGTCCGTCGACCCTAACGGCTGACGTCCTCCGTTACCGTCCCGTTGCCGGTTTGGTGGTTTTCTTCGCGGCCGCGACAGGCGAGGATGGCCTGATGAGCAAGGAACCGAACGTCGCGCCGAGCGAGCCGTTGCCGCCGGTGGCCGCCGACCCACAGTATGGCAATCCTCCTGCCGAGCATGTCCAGGACGTCAAGTTCACCCGGGCGGCAGCCCTGTGGACATCGTTGATCCTGGGCTTCCTCATCCTGATCGTGCTGCTGATCTTCATCACGCAGAACACCGCTTCGACACCGTTCACGTTCCTGAGCTGGCACTGGAATCTGCCACTGGGCGTTGCGATCCTGCTCGCGGCGGTGTGCGGTGGCCTGATCACCGCCCTGGTGAGCGCCGCCCGGATGTTCCAGTTGCGTCGTGCGGCGAAGAAGAATCTGCAGTTCGCACTGAAACGCTGAGCCCGCGCCGCACGCGCCGGCCGGACTACTTGTCCATTTCCGGGCGGTTGCGGGGCAGCAGGTCCCAGACATGCTCGATCCCGTTGACGCCGGCGACGGTGAACGAGCCCTTGCGGGAGTAACGCAGATGGGTCACCGAGGCGTAGTCGATGGGGAACGACAGCGGCTTGGCCGTGCCCAGAATCTCGTGCAACACCACGTTGATCACCCCGCCGTGGCTGAAAACCGCGACGGTCTCGCGATGATGAGCGGCGGCGACGATGTCCCGCAACGCCGTCCGCACCCGGCCGTAGAAGGCGTCGGTGTCGACCGCGCCCGGGAGTTCGCCCTGAGCCATCCGCGCCCAGTCCAGGGGGCGCTCGGCGCGGACCTGTTCGAGAGGGACGTAGTGGGACATGCCGCGGTCGTATTCGGCCATTCGGTCGTCGATGTCCACGTGCAAGCCGACGGCGGCCGCCACCGGTTCGGCGGTCTGGTGGGCGCGGCGCTGTGGGCTGCTGACCAGGCGGCTCACCTCGAACCGGGCCAAGGCGTCGGGTAGTCGGCGAGCCTGTTCCCAACCGGCCTCGGCCAGTTCGGGATCCGAACCTTCACCGACCTCGGTACGCAGCGGTAGCGCATGCCGGATCAGCAGAATCTGCACGCGTGCCACGATAGGGCTTCACGGCGGAAGGCTTCACGGCGGAAGGCTTCACGGCGGAAGGCTTCACGGCGGAAGGCTTCACGGCGGAAGGCTTCACGGCGGAAGGATGTGCCGATGAGCGGCGGGCGTGGGTTTGCGGATCGGCTGTTCGACCTGACCGATCGCGTGGTGCTGGTCACCGGCGGCAGTCGGGGCCTGGGCCGGGAGATGGCGTTCGCCGCGGCCCGCTGTGGCGCCGACGTGGTGATCGCCAGCCGGAAATTCGACAACTGCGTGGCCACCGCCGCCGAGATCGAGGCCGAAACCGGTCGCAGCGCAATGCCTTACGGTGTGCACGTCGGTTGCTGGGACGAACTCGACGGGCTGGTGGACGCCACCTACGAACGGTTCGGCAAGCTGGACGTGCTGGTCAACAACGCCGGCATGTCACCGACCTACGGATCGCTGACCGAGGTCACCGAGAAGCTGTTCGATACGGTCGTCAACCTCAACCTCAAGGGACCGTTTCGATTGTCGGTGCTGGCCGCCGAACGCATGGTGGCAGCCGGGCGCGGGGTGATCGTCAACGTCAGCACCCACGGTTCGCTGCGGCCGCATCCGGCGTATCTGCCCTATGCGGCGGCCAAGGCGGGCCTCAATGCGCTGACCGAAGGGCTCGCCAAGGCCTACGGACCCACCGTGCGGGTGAACACGCTGATGCCCGGCCCGTTTCTGACCGACATCAGCACGGCATGGGGACTCGACGTCGGTGCGCCGAACCCGTTCGCGGACTATGCGTTGCAGCGCGCCGGCGACCCCGCCGAGATCGTCGGGGCGGCGCTGTTCTTGATGTCGGATGCCTCGAGTTTCACCACCGGTTCGATCCTGCACGCCGACGGCGGCTTTCCCTGAACCGACCCGCTATCCCTCGTCGTCAAGGGCGTCCAGCCGTTCACCGACCCGAGCCAGCGCCTCCTCGAGCACGTCGACCTTGTCGCTTCGTCTCTGGTTGGCCGGCTCGGCAGCACCGCGGCCGCCCTCGGCCTGCACCCGGGCCGCACCTTCGCGGCGCAGCAGGCTGGAGTTCTTCTCCCGCGCTTTACGTAACCGGCTCTGCAGGTCTTTCAGTGCCTTCGCGTCCATATCGGCCAGCCGGTGCGGCGAGGTCTGATCGATCAGCGACTTTTCTTCTTCGCTCATATTCACGTGGTTGCTCATGCATAACTCATAGCTCATGGCGTGATGATGCTGAAGGCCGGATCGGGTTTGTCGAGCACGCCCATCAGCGCCTGCAATGCACCGGTGTCGCCGGTGACCTGCAGACCTGGTGAGGTGAAATCGCCTGCGGCGGCCGCCAACAACCGCATCTTCGCGCCCAGCGCGACCGTCGCCGACGCCGATTCCGGTTCGGCCGGGCGCTTGCGGTAGACCAGTACCCCGTTGCGCAGGGTCAGCCGATAGTTGGTGCCCAGGTCGGCGAAGGTGACGTCCAGAGCCAGGTCGAGATCCCAGGAGCGTGGGCCGTTCACCGACAGCGCCAGGATGTCGAACATCTGCTCCGGGGTGAGCTGGGTCAGCATCGTCGGGGCCTGCGTGCTCACCGGCGTGCCGAAGTTGCCCGTCCGGAGTTCCATTGACCCGGACAGGAAGAAATTTCGCCACGTTGCGCACTCGGCGCCGTAGCCCAACTGCTCAAGGGTGTCCGCGTAGAGTGCCCGTGCCCCGGCATGGTTCTCATCGGTGAAGATCGCATGGTCCAGAAGTGTTGCCGCCCATCGGAAATCACCTGTGTCGAAGGACTCCTGGGCTATCTGGACCACCCGGTCGATGCCGCCCATGGCCGCCACGTAGCGGGGTCCGGCGGCCTCGGGGGGGTGCTGCCACAACCGGCCGGGGTTTCCGTCGAACCAGCCCATGTACCGCTGGTAGACCGCCTTGACGTTGTGGTTGACCGAGCCGTAGTAGCCGTGTGCGTGCCAGGCCTTCTCCAGCGCGGGCGGCATGGCGAAGGTCTCGGCGATCTCGATGCCGGTATAGCCCTGGTTGAGTTGGCGCAGGGTCTGGTCATGCAGGTAGGCATACAGATCCCGTTGCAGCGAGAGGTACTCCACGATGTGGTCGCGGCCCCAGGTGGGCCAGTGGTGGGAGGCGAACACCACGTCGGTGCGGTCGGCGAAGGAGTCGATGGCCTCGGTCAGATAGCCCGCCCAGGCATGCGGGTCACGCACCAGCGCACCGCGCAGTGTCAGCAGGTTGTGCAAGTTGTGGGTGGCGTTCTCGGCCATGCACAACGCCCGGAGCGCCGGGAAGTAAAAATGCATCTCGGCCGGCGCCTCGGTCCCGGGCGCCATCTGGAACTCGATCTCCACACCGTCGATGGTGTGCGTCTCACCGGTGGTGGTGATGTCGACGGTCGGCACGATGACAGCGATCTCGCCGGTGGAGGGTGCCTGGCCCAGGCCGCAGCCGACCTGTCCCTGCGGCCCGCGTTCCACCGCGGTGCCGTACATGTAGGCGGCGCGGCGGGTCATCGCGGTGCCGGCGTAGACGTTCTCCTGCACGGCGTGGCCGATGAAGCCCTCCGGTGCCAGTACCTGGACTTTGCCGGCATCCACGTCGGCCTGGGTGGTGACGCCCAGTACGCCGCCGAAGTGGTCCACATGGCTGTGGGTGTAAATCACTGCGGTGACAGCCCGGTCGCCCCGGTGCTCTCGGTAGAGCGCCAGTGCCGCCGCGGCGGTCTCGGTGCACACCAACGGGTCGATGACGATGATCCCGGTATCTCCCTCGACGAAGGTGATGTTGGACAGGTCCAACCCACGGACCTGGTAGATGCCCTCGACCACCTCGTACAGCCCCTGCTTGGCACACAGTTCCGACTGGCGCCACAGGCTCGGGTGCACCGAAGCCGGCGGGTCGCCCTTCAGGAATGCGTAGACGTCGTTGTCCCACAACACCCGACCGTCGGCCGCGGTGATCACACAGGGTTCCAGCGCCCCGATGAAACCCCGGTCGGCATCGTCGAAATCGCGGGTGTCGTCGAAGGGAAGCGTCGTTCGGTGCTGACGATTGAGTGACTCGATCACCGATGTCGGGGCTTTGTGTTCCATAGCTGCGAATTGTTCCCGATGGACTCACCCCTGGGCCATGATTGCGCCGATGCCGGACCATTCCCCGAGTCGCTTCGCTCCTGCCCGCCGGACCCTGCTCCCCGGCCTGACCCGGCGCAACGTCGGCACCGAGGTGCTGGCCGGGATCACGCTGCTGGCCATCGCGCTGCCGCTGAACATCGGCTACGCCCAGATCGCGGGCCTGCCGCCGACCGCGGGCCTCTACGCCCTGGTGCTCCCGTCGGTGGTGTTCGCCCTGATCGCGTCGTCGCGGCATCTGGTCGCCGCGCCGGATGCCGCCGCCGCGGCACTGGTCGGCTCGGCGCTGTCCGGTGTGGCGGTGGCCGGCACCGGGCAGTACGCGGCGATGGCCGCCGCCCAGGCGATCATCGGCGGGCTGCTCTTTCTGGGCTGCGCGGTGTTCCGGCTGGGCTTTTTGGCCGACTTCCTGTCCAAGCCGATCCTGATCGGGTTCGTCGGTGGACTGGCCACTGACATCCTGCTCAGCCAGATCGCCAAGATGCTGGGCATCAAGGTCGACAGCGGCGCGGAGTTCTTCGAGCGCCTGGTGCAACTGATCTCCCGGATCGGGGCGGTGCACTGGTGGTCACTCGGCCTGAGCCTGGCCGTGCTGGCCGTGCTGATCCCGGCCCGCCGCCACTGGCCCACCGTGCCGTGGGCGCTGATCGTCCTGGTGGCCGCCACCGTCGAGTCGACGCTCATGCACCTGACCAGTCGGGGCGTCGCGGTGCTCGGGTCGGTGCCGTCGGGACCGCCGGTGCTGGCGTTCCCCCACCTGGACTGGCACCAGTGGGTGGCGGTGATCCTGCCGGCCCTGGCCATCACCACCGTCACCGTCGGGGAGGGCCTGCTGCTGGCCCGCTCGTATGCCGACAAGTACGACTACAGCACCTCACCCAACCGCGACCTGGCGGCTTTCGGCGCCGCCAACATCGCCTCCGGCCTGTCCTCGGGGTTCACCATCGGATCCTCGACGTCGCGGGCGGCGGCGATGGACCAGGCCGGGTCACGCACCCAACTACCGCTGCTGGTGATGGCGGCCGGGGCGCTGCTGCTGCTGATCTTCGGTGCCGACCTGCTGGCCGACATCCCCTCCCCCGCCATCGGCGCGATCGTCGGGGTGTCGGTGGCCAAGCTGATCGGCATCGGCGAGCTGCGCCATCTGTGGCGACTGTCCCGGTTCGAATTCGCCATCGCGGCAACCTGTTTCGCCGGTGTCCTGCTGATCGGTCCGCTGGCCGGCATCGTGCTCGCCTTCGTACTGTCGCTGATCAACCTGCTGCGCAAGGCCGCCCGGCCCGCGGTGGACGTGCTGCAGGGATCCGACAACCCGCACCTGTCGCTGACCGCCTCCGATGACGGCGCCGGTGAGACGGTGCCCGGCCTGATCGCCTTGCGCTTCGCAGCACCGATCTTCTTCGGAAACGCCCAGGCGCTCAGTGCCGCAATCCGCCGCGCGGTGCGTGAGGCGCCGAATCCGGTGACGGCGTTCGTGCTCGACATGGAGGGCGTGACGGACGTCGATGTGACCGGCGCCGAGTCCCTGGCCAAGGAATTGCAGTGGCTGCAGGGCCAGGGCATCACCTTCGCGTACTCGCGAGTGCGCCCTCAGTTACGGGCCAATCTCGAGCGCATGCATCTACTGCGGGGGCACCACGTCTTCGAGACCAATCGGGCGGCGGTGGCGGCACTCAGATCGCGGCACTCAGACCAGGGGTAGACGCACCGTGAACACGGTTCGGCCCGGCACGCTGTCCAACGTGATCGTCCCGTGGTGGGCCTGCACCACCGCCGCGACGATGGCCAGTCCCAGCCCGGTGGACCCGTCCTTGCGGGACCGCGAACTGTCGGCGCGGGCGAACCGTTCGAACACCTCGGCCTGAAGGCCGGCCGGAATGCCCGGCCCGTCGTCGGACACCCGCAGCACGGCGGCATCGGCCTCAAGGTGCAGCGACACCGTCACCGTCGAACCGGCCGGGGTGTGGACCCGCGCGTTGGCGAGCAGGTTGGCCACCACCTGGTGCAGCCGGGCGTCGTCACCGGGCACCGGCACCGGCTCGCCCGGCACCTCCAGGTTCCAGCGGTGGTCGGGTCCGGCGGCGTGCGCGTCGCTGATCGCGTCGGCGCACAGCCGCGCCAGATCGACGGGCTGGCGGTCCAGCGGGCGGCCGGAGTCCAACCGGGCCAGCAGCAGAAGATCCTCGACGAGGTGGGTCATCCGGTCGGCTTCGGACTCCACCCGGCTCATCGCATGCGCGACGTCGGCAGGCACCTCGGCCCGCTTGCGTTGGGCCAGTTCGGTGTAACCCCGGATCGCGGCCAGGGGGGTGCGCAGTTCGTGGCTGGCGTCGGCGACGAACTGTCGCACCCGGCTTTCGCTGGCCTGCCGGGTCGACAGGGCGGCGGCGATGTGATCGAGCATCCGGTTGACCGCCAGGCCCAGACGCCCGACCTCGGTGTTGGGGGTGGCGTCGGCGTCGCGCACCCGCATCGGCAGGGCGACCTCGCCGCGGTCCAGGGGAAGGTCGGCGACGGCTCCGGCGGTGGCGGCGACCCGGTCCAGCGGAGCCAGCGCCCGGCGGATCACCAGCATGCCGGCCAGCGCCGCGACGGCCAGGGCCAGACCGGTCACCACCGCGAAGACCAGTGCCACCCGGCCCAGGGTCTGCTGGACGGCCCGCATGCTGACGCCCACGACCACCGAGTTGCCCGGTCGACGCCCGGGCGCGGCGGCAACGCGATAACGCCCGAGGCCGTCGAGATTCACCGAAGTCGGGTGCCGGGCTCCGGCCGAGGCGGCGAGCTGACGGGCGGCGGCCGGCGTCACGGCATCGCGGTCGCCTCCCCGGTTGAGGGCGCCGGCCTTGGCGGTCTGACCGTCGGTCACGATCGCGGCGACCATCCCGATCGGCTGACCCGGCGCGTCGAGAAACTCCGGCCCCGGGCCGCCACGGGTCATCGGCGGCGGCGGGCGGTCACCGTCCCTGAGGGGCGGCGGCCGGCGCTCCATCATCGAGGACCGCTGGGTGATCTGGAGCAGTTGGCTGTCGAGTTCTCCGACCAGATACCGGTAGAGCGCACCCTCGGTGACCGCCGCGATGCCCAGGCAGACCACGGCCAGCAGCGCGATCTGCCCGGCCAGCAGCCGGGCGCGCAGCGACCATCGGCTCACCCCGGAGCCCATCGGGCGACCCATCCGGCTAGCCGCCGGGCTTGAGGAGATACCCGGCGCCGCGCAGGGTGTGGATCATCGGCGTGCGCCCGGTGTCGATCTTCTTACGCAGATAGGAGATGTAGAGCTCGACGATGTTCGAGCGCCCGCCGAAGTCGTAACTCCAAACCCGGTCCAGGATCTGCGCCTTGGACAACACCCGCTTGGGGTTGTGCATGAGGAATCTCAGCAACTCGAACTCGGTGGACGTCAGGGTGATGGGATCGCCTCCGCGGGTCACCTCGTGGCTGTCCTCGTCGAGCACCAGATCGCCGACCACGATCTGCGCGCCGTTGTCCTCCACGCTGATTCCGGTGCGGCGCAACAAGCCTCGCAGCCGGAGAATCACCTCCTCGAGCGAGAACGGCTTGGTGACGTAATCGTCGCCACCGGCGCTCAAGCCGGCGATGCGATCCTCGACGGCGTCCTTGGCGGTGAGCAACAACACCGGCAGTTCCGGGCTCTGCTCACGCAGCTTGCGCATCACGTCCAGTCCGGTCATGTCGGGCAGCATCACGTCGAGCACCACCGCGTCGGGCCGGGTGTCCCGGGCAAGGGTCACCGCCGAGGCTCCATCGCCGGCGGTGCTGATGTCCCAGCCCTCGTACCGCAGGGCCATGGAGACCATCTCGGCCAGCACGGCTTCGTCGTCGACCACCAGGATCCGGATCGGAGTGCCGTCGGCGCGGCGCAGCACGACGCGCTCGGGTGCGGACACCACTCCAGTATGCGATCGGAGATGGGCGGCCCGTTGGAACATGCTGTGCGCCCGCTGTGAAGGGCCCACCGGTGCCGAAGAGATTCGGTGCACGCGGGCGCCCTCCTAGAATCCGGCAATGAACTTCTACGAGGCCATCGAGACCGTCGGCAAGGCGATCGACGGAGTCGGCGTAGCGGTGATCGCCATCGGGGCGCTCATTTCCGCGGCCGGGGCTGTGTCGCGGATCAACCGAAGAACCGGCGATGTCTATCGGGTATTCCGCCAGCAGCTCGGCCGGTCGATCCTTCTCGGCCTCGAATTCCTGGTCGCGGCCGACATCATCCGGACCGTGGCCGTAACCCCGGACGCCCGAAGTGTGGCGGTGCTCGGCGGGATCGTGCTGATCCGGACGTTCCTGAGCTTCTCCCTGGAGTTGGAGGTCACCGGGTACTGGCCGTGGCAGAAGAACCGTCAGCAACCGCAACTCGCACCCCAGTTGGCCCCATGATCAGCGACAAGCGAAGGTTCCGCCGGGCACGGATCATCGCCTCCCTGCGTAAGACCCCACCGGCTCCGCTGGCACCGCCCGATGTCTACCCTCCGAAGGAAGTCGCCTCGATGCTGCGCGAGATCGGCATTGCGCTCATCGAGGTCTCCCAGCCGACTCCGAATGTCGAGGCCCGGCTTCAGCAGATCGCCGCGAAGTACACCACCCAACCGGTGCAGGTGGTTGCGCTGCCCACGGCGCTGATGATCCAGATCGGTGACGGCTCAGACGGGACCGGCTACCAGATCGAAGGATCGACGCGCTCCTCGCTGCAACTGGATGCGGCCGGCCGCATCGACGACATTGCCAGCCTCGCCGAGGCCGGGGCCATCAGCCCGCCCGATGCGGTGACGGCGGTGGCCGATGCGCGAAGCATGCCGCCCCGGTTCGGAACTCTGGCCACCATCGGCGGATATGCCGTCACCACAGTCGGTTTCGGCATGGTGATCAATCCGACCTGGGACGCGCTGCCCGGTTATGCGTTCCTCGGCCTCGTCGTCGGTGCGGTCGTTCAGATGAGCCGCCCCTACCCGTCGCTGACTCCGATTCTGCCGACCCTGGCGGCCCTGGTCGCGACGGTCCTGGCGGTCAAATTCGTGGCCGCCGCGGCCAACGACGGACTGCTCCGCGTCATCAGTCCCGCGCTGGTCGCCACGCTGCCCGGCATGTCGTTGACGATCGGCGCGATGGAACTGGCCAGTTCGCAGATCGTCTCCGGCTCCAGCCGACTGGTCTACGGGCTGTCGCAATTGGGCATGCTGTTGTTCGGCGTGGCCATCGGCGTGCAAATCGCCGGCTACACCGATACGCACACGCCGTCGGCCGTGATGGGCGGTTGGTCGCTGTACCTGGCGATCGTGGTGGTCTCGATCGGCCTCTACGTCTACCTCTCCGCACCGCCCGGGTCGCTGTTCTGGCTGATGGCCTCGGTTGCGGTGGCTCTGCTGGCCCAGGCGGTCGCCGGCACCGTGCTCTCCCCCAGCCGTTCGGGCTTCGTCGGAGCGTTCCTGTCGGTGCCGTTCGCATTATTGGCCGCCCGGATCAGGACCTCGCCGCCGGCCATCGTGATGCTGCTGGCCGCGTTCTGGTCCCTGGTCCCCGGCGCGCTGAGCTTCCGGGCGTTGGGCGAGGCGGCAGCCGGCGGCGGCGGACCGGACGCCACCAGCCTGGCCGCCACCGGTGCGGCCATCTTGTCGATCGCACTGGGAACCCTGGCGGGCTGGTCCGCCTTCTACACGATCGACAGCAGGTTGCCCTGGTCGAGGGCGGCAGCCCGGCGGTGGTGAGGTAGCTTCACCTGCGTGGATGACCCGAACCACGACATGACGGCGGTCTCCGCCTGGATGTCGCAGCAAGGTCTGGGCGAGGGCCCGATCACCGACGTCGCGGCGATCACCGGCGGAACGCAGAACATCATGCTGCGGTTGCGCAGGTCGGGCCGTGACTACGTGTTCCGTCGCGGCCCGCGGCACCTGCGTCCGGTCAGCAATACCGTCATCCTGCGCGAGACCCGGGTGCTGCGCGCCCTGGCCGACACCGACGTCCCGCATGCCCCGCTGATCGCGGTGTGCGAGGACACCTCGGTGCTCGGTGACGCGGTGTTCTATCTGATGGACCCGGTCGACGGTTTCAACGCCGGGGCGGGGCTGCCGGCACTGCACGCGACCGACGCCGCGGTGCGGCACGACATGGGTCTGTCGATGGCCGACGCCGCTTCGCGGTTGGGTGCCGTGGACCACGTCGCGGTGGGGCTCGCGGACTTCGGCAAGCCCGACGGCTTCCTGGAACGCCAAGTGCCGCGGTGGCTTTCGGAACTGGAGGGCTACTCCAAATTCGAGAACTACCCCGGTCCGGACATCGGCGACGTCGACGCGGTCGCCGGTTGGCTGCGGGAGAATCAGCCGACGTCGTTCAAGCCGGGAATCATGCACGGCGACTATCACGCCGCGAACGTGATGTTCTCGCCCACCGGCCCGGACGTGGTGGCGATCGTCGACTGGGAGATGTCCACCATCGGCGATCCACTCCAGGATCTGGGCTGGATGCTGGCCACCTGGTACCGGCCGGGATCGGAACCCGTGCTGCCCAACGAACTGATGGCGGCGGGGGGACTGGCCACTCCGGACGAGTTGATCGAACGCTATGCCCGCAACACCGGTCGCGACCTGTCGCAGATCGACTGGTACGCCGTGCTGGCATGCTTCAAGCTGGGCATCATCCTCGAGGGTTCGCACGCCCGCGCGGCAGCAGGCCTGGCGCCCAAGGAAATTGGCGACGTTCTGCACACGGCCACGGTGCGGCTGTTCGAACGGGCACTGGCCATTATGGAAGGGGAGCGTTGATCGACTTCGAGATACCCGCCGAACTGGCAGCGCAGCGCGACGAGATCCGCGCGTTCGTCGCCGAGAAGGTCGTGCCCTACGAGCGCGACCCGCGCCTGACCCGGCACGGCCCCAACGAGGAGTTGCGCACCGAACTGGTGGGTTTGGCGCGCCAGGCCGGGCTGCTGACCTTCCAGGCGCCGCGCCGCTTCGGCGGCCGCGAGCCCTCGCACTGCGAGCAGGCGGTGCTCTTCGAGGCGGCCGGTTGGTCGACGCTCGGTCCGGTGGCCCTCAACTGTGCCGCCCCCGATGAGGGCAACATGTTCATCCTGGGCAAGATCGCCGACGAGAGGCAGGCCGAGGAATTCCTGGTTCCGGTGATCGACGGCCGTCAGCGTTCGGTGTTCGCGATGACCGAACCCGACGGCGCGGGGTCCGATCCCGACCAGTTGAAGACCGAGGCGGTCTACCAATCCGGGCCGGATGGCGGACAGTACGTCATCAACGGCCGCAAATGGCTCATCACCGGCGCCAACGGGGCGCGCACCTGGATCATCATGGCGCGGGTGGCGCCCAACCCGCACGGCGGGGACGGGCCGACCCTGTTCCTCTGCGACGGCCGGACGCCCGGCATCGAACTGGAACGGGTGATGGACACCATGGACCGCAACTACGTGGAGGGGCACGGCGTGGTGCGGTTCGACAACCTGACGCTGCCCGCCTCGGCGGTGCTCGGCGAGGTCGGTCAGGCGCTGCGCTACGCACAGATGCGGCTGGCGCCCGCCAGGCTGACGCACTGCATGCGCTGGCTGGGCGCGGCCACCCGGGCACAGTCCATCGCGATCGAGCACGCCCGTAACCGCACCGCGTTCGGTAAGCCGCTGGGTGAGCACGAGGGCGTCAGTTTCATGCTGGCGGACAACGAGATTGCGATTCAACAGAGCCGGCTGGCCATCTGGTGGGCGTGCTGGACCCTGGATCAGGGCGCCAAGGGCCGGCACGAAAGCTCGATGGTCAAGGCGGCCGTGTCCGAGGATCTGTTCAAGGTGGCCGACCGTTGCGTGCAGGTGCTCGGTGGGATGGGCATCTCCGACGAGACCCCGGTCGGCATGATCTTCTCCGACATGCGGGCATTCAGGCTCTACGACGGGCCGACCGAGGTTCACAAGTACGCCATCGCGCGTCAGGTGCTCCGGGAGCCGCGGTGAGCGTTCTCGACCTCTTCCGCCTCGACGATCGCGTCGTCATCGTCACCGGCGCCTCCTCCGGCCTGGGGGTGTCCTTCGCGCAGGCGTTCGCCGAGGCCGGGGCGGACCTGGTTCTCGGCGCCCGGCGGGTGGAGAAGATGACCCACACCGCCGCGTTGGTCGAGGCGGCCGGAAGGCGCGTCTGCACCCGCAAGACCGACGTCGCCGACGCCGGGCAGTGTCAACAGTTGGTCGACGCGGCGATGGCCGAATTCGGCCGGGTCGACGTCCTGATCAACAACGCCGGCGTGGGGACCGCCGTTCCGGCCAGCCGGGAGACCGCCGAGGAGTTCCGGTCGGTCGTCGACGTCAATCTGCACGGCTCGTACTGGATGGCCCAGGCGTGCGGGCGGGTGATGCAACCGGGCAGTTCGATCATCAACATCGCCAGCGTGCTCGCCCTCACCACGGCGGGACTGCCCCAAGCGGCCTACAGCGCGTCGAAGGCCGCGGTGATCGGTCTGACCCGCGACCTGGCGCAGCAGTGGAGTGGCCGCAAGGGAATCCGGGTCAACGCGTTGGCGCCCGGCTTCTTCGCCAGTGAGATGACCGACGAACTCAAGCCCGGATACCTCGACGGCCTGATGCCGCGGATCGTCATGGGACGACTGGGCGACGCGGCCGAACTGGCCGCGACGGCGGTCTGGCTGGCCTCACCCGCCGGTGGTTACGTCACCGGGCAGACGATCGTCGTCGACGGCGGCCTGACCATCGCCTGAGGGCGTATCTACCCGCACCGGCCCGCTGCCGGGACGCGGTGGGTACTGTCAGCGATCGTGACCGTAGGAGAACAAGTTCAGGCCTCGCTGGACCACTGGAGCACGGGCGAGGGGCGTTCGGCGATGTGGCACGCCACCGCCGCCCTCGACGAGACCGCGAGCAAGCGCTATCCGTGGCTGGACCCCGCTCCCCGGTTCAAACGGACCGTGCGCGACGACCTGGACATCTTCGCGGCGATGACGGCGCCCGACATCGACTTCGTCAACTCGCGCTTTCCGGTTCCGGTGCCCGGCGATGGTTCCGACCGGCGACCCGACATCGCCGACGTGCTGTACGCGGTGCACCGTTACCTGCACGAGGACGAGAACGCCATGCCCGCGGGCTGCGAGATCACGGCCCACGCCGAGGGCGTGCCGATGTTCGAGATCGCCAGCGGCCGGCTGTGGCTGCGCGCCTCGGCAGTTCTCGGCCTGCTGGGGATCGCGGTGTTCTCCGCCGAGAACAAGGGCGAGCAGATCCCGGAGAACTACCAACTGGGCTGGCGTCAGCACGTCTTCCACGTCTGCGGTTGGTGGGGGTGGCAGAACCACTTCCGCGACATCGTCTCCCGGACGGATATCCCGCAGTTCACTTTGGACTTCGCCGAGGAGTGGGATACCTGGGGGCCGGTGACCTGACGCTGGCACGAACCGGCTGAGCAGGTCCCAGGCGCCGACCGCGCACCGCCTACATCGGGGTGGCGAGACTAGGGTTGGTGTCGTGGGCATCGTCCGGAGCAGTCACTTCGGAACTCAACGTTCAACCGGGCCATTGTTCGGGAAGCTGGATTCGCGACCCACGTTCTTCTGGTCGCGGTAGGCGATATGGCGCACGGCGTCGTGTGGTTGGACCACATTCTGGAGACGGCCAACGTCAACCCCGCAGCGGCGGACCTGCTCGACCTTCCGCCCGGCGAGGTGCCGGCCTCAGACTTCATCGCCGCGATGAAGCGCCTCGGGGAGCGGGCATCGAACCACGCGGAGATTCCCGCGATGGTGCCCTCGTTCTTCGATGACGTCGAGGACATCGACGTCACCTTCCGCTTTGCCGGGGCCCCCACCCTGATCCACGTGTCGTCCTACACCGCCCGGCAGGGCGCGTTCAGTGGCACCGTCTGGGCCTTTGAAGACGTGTCGGCGTTGGCGGACGCCCTTGAGGCCAGTGAAGCGGCCCAGGCCCTGCTGCGGGCCAGTGCGGACAGCATGCTCGATCCCCAGATGCTGCTGGAGGCGGTCCGTGACCGCGATGGCCGGGTGGTCGATTTCGTCTACCGCAGCGTCAACCCCGCCACCTGTTCCTACCTGGGACTCGACGAGGGCGATCTCGTCGGCCACCACCAACTCGAGTTCACCCCGAATATGGACAGCTCCGGACTTCACGGGCGATACATCCAATGTCTGGAGGACGGGAACCCGCTGGTTCTCGATGGCTTCTCCTTGTTCAACGAAATCCTCGACGACGCCCGCCGCTATGACATCCGCGCCACCGTTGCCGGTCCTGACTTGTTGAACGTCACCCGGAGGGACGTCACCGATCGATTCGACGTCACCCAGCGCATCGCCGCCTCCGAGCAGAACTACCGCCTGCTCGCCGAGAACGCCGGGGACATGGTCGCCCACGTCCGAGACGGCACGTTCGTCTGGGTCTCCCCGTCCGCCGCGACTGTGGTCGGCGCGTCAGCCTCCTACTGGGTGGGCCGTGAAATGCGGGAGATCATTCCGCCCGCAGACCTTTCCGCGTTTTCCACCGGGCTGAAGACGCTCGCACTGGGCGGCGTGATCCAGCAGCGCATCCGGGTGAAGTCGGCGGACGGCGGCACACACTGGATCGACCTGCACGCCAAGCCTTTCCACGATGCCGAGGGCCGCCAGGACGGTTTCACCGCCGCACTGCGCCTGGTCGATGACCAGGTGGCCGGCGAGCAGGCGGTGGAGGCGGCCCGCCGGCTACAGGCCAGGGCCGACGAACGCTACCGCCGATTGATGGACAACGCCGCCGTCGGTATGTGCATGACCACCCCGCAGGGTCGCTTCACCGACGTCAACGACGCGATGTGCGAGCTATTCGGCTACGCGCAGGAGGCCCTCACACAGA
>CAISDL010000098.1 GCA_903884065.1 uncultured Actinomycetes bacterium
ACGTCCTCCCTCGCTACCGGCGGCAACGGCGGCAACGGCGGTGACGCCGGACCCTCCGGGACCGGCGGCACCGGAGGCACCCGCGGACTCGCGTCCGCCTACGGAACCAACTCCACCAGCACCAACGGCACCCCCGGCACCAACGGCACCCCCTGATCGACACCAACACCCACCGGTAAAAGACCACACAGTCGGCCCCTCCCCCCCACCCCCCTCCAAGGGAAGGGGCCGACTGTGTTAACCCCGCAACCACAACAGCCAACTGGACCGCGGGTCGCTGCACCTGCCCGCCGTGCTGATTCCGGCTCTGCCGCTCGCCCTGGCCAGCGTCAACTCACCGATAGCCGCTGGTTGACTCGGTACTAGAACACGTTCTAGATTTCCCTGGTGTCGATCTATGCTCAGCCCCTGTTGGACGCCATCGCAGAGGCCGAGCAACTGGTACGCGCGGCACCGCACATCGAGACCGAGGTCGACCTCCTGGAGGGCCTGCAGTATCTGGCCTGGAGTGTCGCCGCCTGCACGCACATCGCGTTCGACTACGACCGGGAACACCCCTTCCTGCAGTCCGGCACCGGCCCGTTCACCAAGATGGGCCTGGACAACCCCGACACCCTCTATTTCGGAACACGTGTGCAGGCTGGCCGTGACTACGTCGTCACCGGTCAGCGCGGCACCACCACCGACCTGAGTTTCCAACTCCTCGGCGGCGATTACACCGACGCCAACGTCCCCGACAGCGAGACGGCTTTCGACGACCGCAGGCTCGACGTGGCGGCCGACGGGAGTTTCCAGTGGCGGTTCACCCCGGCCGCCAACGCCCAACTGGTGATTCGCGAGGTGTACAACGACTGGTCTGCCCAGCGCGGCCACGTCGCGATCGCGCGCACCGACACCGCCGGCACCGCCCCGCCGCCGCTGACCAAAGAACTGATCGAAAAGCGTTGGGCCACAGCGGGTAAGCAACTCGTCCAGCGGGTCAAGACCTGGCTGCAGTTCCCGCAGTGGTTCTATATGAACATCCCGGTCAACACCATGGTCGCGCCGCGGCTGACACCCGGCGGCCTGGCCACCCAGTACTCCTCTGCCGGACACTTCGACCTCAACCCCGAGCAGGCCCTGGTGATCACCCTGCCCGTCACCGACGCGCCGTATCTCGGCTTCCAGTTGGGCAGCCTGTGGTACATCTCGCTGGACTACATCAACCATCAGACGTCGCTGAACGGCACTCAGGCGCAAGCGGATCCGGATGGCAAGATCCGCATCGTCGTGGCCGAGGAGAACCCCGGCGTGACCAACTGGGTGGAGACCACCGGCCACCGCAAGGGTTTCCTGCAGTTCCGGTGGCAGCGGGTGTCGAGGGAACTCACGGCGGCCGACGGCCCGACGGTGGAACTGATCGACGTCGCCTCGGTGGCGGATCACCTCCCGTACTACGACGGCAACCAGATCTCCGGCGAGGACTGGCGCGCCCGGATCGCCCTGCGCCAGATTCAGATTCAGAACAGGATGGTGGGATAGCCGATGGCCGGTCTACTGGAGAACAAGGTCGTCGTGATCAGCGGGGTGGGACCCGCACTCGGCACCACCCTGGCCCGTCGGTGTGCCGAGGCCGGCGCCGATCTGGTCCTGGCGGCGCGCACCGTCGAACGACTCGACGGTGTGGCCAAAGAGGTCACCGACATGGGCCGCCGCGCCCTGGCGGTGGGAACCGACATCACCGACGACGCCCAGGTGGAAAAACTGGTGGCCGAAGCGATGGCGGCCTACGGCAAGGTCGACGTCCTGATCAACAACGCCTTCCGGGTCCCGTCGATGAAGCCGTTGGCCGACACGACGTTTCAGCACATCCGCGACGCCATCGAACTGACGGTGCTCGGCGCGCTGCGGATGACCCAGGCTTTCACCCCCGCCCTGGCCGAGGCCAAGGGGTCGGTGGTCAACGTCAACTCGATGGTGATCCGGCATTCGCAACCCAAGTACGGCGCCTACAAGATGGCGAAGTCGGCGCTGCTGGCGATGTCGCAGTCGCTGGCCACCGAACTGGGCAGCCAGGGTATCCGGGTGAATTCCGTTGCGCCGGGCTACATCTGGGGCGGAACCCTCAAGAGCTACTTTGCCCATCAGGCCGGGAAGTTCGGCACCACGGTGGAGGACATCTATGCCGCCGCCGCGGCCGCGTCCGACCTCAAGCGACTGCCCACCGAGGACGAGGTGGCCTCGGCGATCCTGTTCATGGCCAGCGACCTCTCCAGCGGAATCACCGGGGCGACGCTGGACGTGAACTGCGGGGAGTACAAGGCGTGACGGCGCGAGTCGAGCGATGAGCACATCGCCCCGCACCGACGTCGGGACCGTCGAGGACCTCAAGGCCTCAGCGGTCAAGACCGTCGGCCTCGACGATTTCGGCAGCGACGACGACAACTACGTCGAGGCGCTCTCGGTGCTGCTGGAGTCGTATCGTCGGGACGCCGGCTTCACCGAACTCGGCTCCAAGATGTCGCGGTTCTTCTTGCGCAACGCTCTGGTAGCCCGACTGCTCAGCGAGGCGTCGTGGAAGCAGCACCCCGGATACGCCGACGTTGCGGTCACCGCGCCGATCTTCGTGACCGGCCTGCCGCGCACCGGAACCACCGCGCTGCACCGACTGCTGTGCGGAGACCCCCGGCATCAGGGTCTGGAGTTGTGGCTGGCGGAGTTCCCCCAGCCGCGGCCGCCTCGCGAAACCTGGCCGCAGAACCCGGTTTTCGCCCAACTCGACGCGCGGTTCAAGAAGGCCCACGAGGAGAACCCGGACTACACCGGGCTGCACTACATGACCGCCGACGAGGTCGAGGAGTGCTGGCAACTACTGCGCCAGTCGGTGCATTCGGTGTCCTACGAGACGCTGGCGCATGTCCCCACC
>CAISDL010000099.1 GCA_903884065.1 uncultured Actinomycetes bacterium
CCGAGTGCCCTGCGCCCCGGCGAGTCGTGCTGCCAGAGCGGGGAATTCACTTAAGTGATCGTCGAACTTGCCCTGCCGGGACGTCAGGATCGCTACTCCGACGCAGTCGTCGGCCACCGGGGTGACGTAGGCCTCGGTGTGCGCGGCCCAGTAGACCTCGACGGTGTCGGTCCATGGGGCGATCTGGAAGTGCCGCCGTATTCCCCAGCGGCGACCGCCGTTGGTCGGCCGGTCCAGCCCGAGTTGACGACGGATCGGCGAGTGCAGGCCGTCGGCGGCTGCCAGGTAGCGCGCTTCGAAATCACCGCAGCGCACGCCGGTCGCGTCCTGCTCGATGTCGCCGATGTCGCCCTTGACGATTCGGACTCCTGCGGTCGCGGCGGCGTCGTGCAGGGCTTCCGAGAGGACAGTGCGCCGCACCCCGCGTCCGGCGGCGCCGGGGAAGCGGGCCTCCACGCGCCGGGTCCGGTCAAGGTAGGTGATGCCGCGAAAAGGCTTGCCGTGCGGGGTGATTCCGATGGCGTCGAGGTGTCGCAGGGTGTGCGGCATCAGCCCTTCCCCGCAGGCCTTGTCAATGGGTCCGGGGCGGCGTTCCACCACGGTGACCTCAAGTCCGGCGCGGGCGGCGTGGATGGCGGTGGCCAGCCCCGCCGGCCCGGCGCCGGCGACCAGAAGATCGTTCACGACAGCCTCGCCAACGCTGAGTTCTCGACGGAAACGCGGGTGCTCAGCAGGGCCGCGTTGAGGGTGGTGAACGCCAGCGCGGTCACCCACGCGGAGTGGACCAGCGGCAGCGCGAGCCCTTCGACGGCGACGGCGACGTAGTTCGGGTGCGAGATCCACCGGTAGGGTCCGCCGTCGATCCGGGGCGCACCGGGGATCACCACGACGCGGGTGTTCCACTGCCGGCCCAGGGTGGTGATGCACCACCAGCGCAACCCCTGGGCTGCCACGACCAGGGCCAGCATCGGCCACCCCAGCGCCGGGATGAACGGGCGCTGCATGACGGCGACTTCCACCACGCAGCCGACCAGCAGGGCCAGATGCAGAGCGACCATCACCGGATAGTGGCCCGCACCGATCTCGATGCCGCCGCGCGCCCGGCTCCAGGCCAGATTGCGTTGTGCGAGAACCAGTTCAGCGAGGCGTTCGACGCCGATTGCGACGAGAAGAATCAGATACCACGTCATGAGGTCGGCGCTCACTGCCACTGCATGAGCACGAGTTCCGAGCAGAAGCCGGGACCCATTGCCATCATCACCGCGGGCGATCCGTCCGCGGGGCGCTTGTCGATCGTGTCGCGCAGGATGTGCAGCACCGACGACGACGAGACGTTGCCGATCTCGGCCAGGGAGCGCCAGGTGAGCTCCAGCGCCTCGTCGGGCAGCGTGAGGCTCTCGGTGATCGCCTCGATCACCTTCGGGCCGCCGGGGTGGCTGACCCACACGCCGATGTCGTCGATCTCGAGGTCGTGGCCGCCGAGGAAGCCGGTCATGTCGTCACGCAGGTAGCGGCTGACCATGTCGGGCACTTCGGGGGACAGGACCAGCTGGAACCCTGAGGAACCGACGTCCCAGCCCATGGTGCGCAACGAATCCGGGTACAGCCGGCTTGCGGAGTCGATGATCCGCGGTCCGGTGATACCCAGCTTCTCGGCCCGGCGCTCACCGACGAACACCACCGCGGCCGCGCCGTCGGCGAACAGCGCCGTTCCCACCAGGCCCGCGATATCCGCGCCGAGGGCGCCGAAGTTCAGCGAGCACATTTCGGCCGACACCAGAACTGCCACCCCATCGGGATTGCCGCGCAGATAGTCATGAACCCGCGCCGTACCGGCGGCGCCGGCCACACAACCCAGGCCGAACACCGGGACGCGCCGCACGTCGGGGCGCATGCCGAGCCGCCCGGCGATCCGGGCCTCCAGGGACGGCACCGCGATGCCGGTGACCGTCGTCGACATGATCATGTCGACGTCCTGCGGCCCGAAACCGGCGTCTTCCAATGCGGCGGAAACGGCCGCGCATCCGAGGTCGACAGCGGTGTCGATGAACACCGAGTTGGTGTCACCGAAGTCGTTCAGCTCCGAGTACTGCGCCAGCGGCATCGCGAGGTGGCGATGGTTGACCTTGGCGGTCTGGTGGAATCGCCGCAACAGATCCGCGTGCGGGGCGAACTGGGGAAGCTGGACCAGCGCCTCGGTGATCTCGGACTGGCTGTACCGGTTCGGGGGCAATGCCCCCTGCACTCCGGCGATGACACTGGTCGGCCACTGCGGGCTGCTGTTCGCACCTGTTGACACCACGTGTTGTTCCTCTCGATCCCTGTTGTGGTGTGCAATTCGGAGCCAGCTGCCATCTGGATTGCCGGTGTGAGCCACCCGCCATCCGGATTGCCGGTGTGAGCCAGCCGACAGCCAGTGGTCCGGGCCGCACAGTACGGTCGGACTATGTCCGCCCGGAGACCGAAGCAGCCGCAGTCGACCTTGACCCGCCGTCACGTGCTGCTCGGCACGGCCCTGCTCGGTGTGACCGCCGGGTGCAGCTCACTGGGGAGCCTCGCTGGAGCCAGCCCGCCGCCGAACGCCTCGAACGAAACCTTTGCGGTCACCCATACCGATGCGCAGTGGCGAGAGCTACTGACCCCGGCCCAATACGACGTGCTGCGTGCGGCGGGCACCGAAAGACCCTTCAGCAGCCCGCTCAACGACGAGCACCGCGCCGGTGTCTTCGGCTGTGCGGGTTGTGCGTTGGACCTTTTCTCGTCGACAACCAAGTTCGACAGTGGGACGGGCTGGCCCAGCTTCTACCGAGCACTCGACAACGCCGTCATCGAGCGCGAGGACGGCTCGCTGGTCATGTCGCGCATCGAGGTCCTCTGCCGTCAGTGCGGCAGTCACCTCGGCCATGTCTTCGACGATGGCCCCGAACCGACCGGCCTGCGTTATTGCATGAACGGTGTGGCGCTCACCTTCCGCGCCGCCTAGATACGTTCCCTGCCCGTGACTGGGCCGGAATCATGGGCACCGAGAACCCGGCGAAGACCGGCGGCAGCCCGGTCACCGATCTGGCCGAACACCAGCCGCAGCCCCAGATCGCCGACGCGCAGCACGCCATTCAGGCGCAGATCTGCGTCGTAGTTGACGACCGATCCGGTGCCGTCCGGCTCGACGGTGATCCGGTCGATCGACGTGAACACGCTGCTGCGGGCCACCACGAGGAGGTTGGTTGGGGCGTCGTATTCCTCAGTCACGTAACGCAACGTCAGGTCGCGGCCCGGACCAGCGACGGTGACGTCGAACACGGCATCCGGGCCGGGACCCGAGCCCTCCACCTGCCTGACAGCCTTGACGCCAGGATCCCACTCGGCGAAGTTGCGGAGGTCGGCCATATAGGCGAATGCCTCCTTCGGAGTCTTCGCGGTCCGCACAGTCGTCACGTAGCGCGCCATAGCCACCCCTTTCGATGACGTTCAGTGTGCGCCGGTTCCGGGCTGAGGCCCCACCCGGCCCCGCTCGACAGTCGGCGTCGCAGCGACGGCGCCCGGTCTCGCTGAGGGCATAGCGCAAGTGCCCACCTCGTAGCGACACCGTGACCTCGGTCAGCCCGCGCTTTCAGCCAGCCCGATGCAGGTACCGAGGTGCTGCGGGGTACACGGGATGCCGTCGACCGACGGCAACTGGTTGGGCCCGCCACCGAACACCGCCCCGGTCTGCGCCGGTGCGGCCGGTGCGACTTCACCGCCCCCGGTGCCGCCGCTGACGCAGACACCGGCGAAGTCGCCGGGCACCGTCCCGTAGGGGCAGGCCGCCGCCGGCGGCGCGGTGACGCAAGCCCCGGCGCCGATCAACAGCACGCAGATGCCAGCGCCGACGAAGGTTTTCACGTCGATCAGCCTAGCCTCGATTTTTCGCGCCGGTGGGGTTCGGCGGTGCTGAATCCCGAGAGGCGCTGAGCGGTAGCGATTTTGGGCTTGGGGTGTGTTTGGGCGTCCCGTGTCGCCGGGGTGGGCGGCCGTTCCTGGGGGCCGTGGGTCTTTCGGGTCGTCGGGGCGGGGGTGTTCGGCTGTTCAGGGGAAGGCGGCGCGGATGCGCTGCCAGGCGGTCGCGATCGCTGCGGCCCAGCGCCAG
>CAISDL010000100.1 GCA_903884065.1 uncultured Actinomycetes bacterium
CCATGCGAAACTTGCACCGAAAGTGCCTTTCGGGACTGGACCGATTAATGCGTGAAGAACATCAATCATCCCAGCTCAGGAGGCACTTTCGCTATCGCGACACCCGGACACACCACATCCCATCAGTGGATCGAGGTTTAGTGGGGCGGATGTGGCTGGTGGGGCGGTCAGTCGGGGGCTGATTCGCCGTTCCGCGGTTGGACAAAGCCGCCGCCGCTTCCGTAGCCTTTCAAGACCGGGCAGATGGACAAGCAGTTCGACGAAGAAGACGTCGACGGCAGTCGAAGGATGCGAAGTCTTGAAGTTTCATTCGCCGATTGTGGCGAGATCGAGAGTCTACAACCCGCTGCTGGGCGCGGTCGTGGCGCTCACGGTCCTCAGCACGGTATGGGGCGGCGCCGCGCATGCCGACCCGGCCCAGGACGGTGTGTCCAAGCTCAAGGATCTGTCCCGGCAGGCTGAGCAGATGATCGAAACCGTGCAAGCCGCGCAGCTGGATCTCGAGCACAAGGAGCAGGTGCAGAGTCAGGCGGACACCAAGCACGCCGACGACCTGGCAGCCCTCGGCGCCGCCACTGTCCAACTCGACGCACAGCAGCGCGTCGTCGATAAGTTGGCCGCCTCGGTCTATATGGGCGGCCGCGCCGATGGCCTCAGCGCGATCATGACCGCCGCGTCGCCGGCGGGTTTCATCGACCGGCTCTCGGTCCAGCGGGTCATGTTCAACACGACGTCAGAGCAGATGCAGGGCCTCCGCCAGGCCCAGCAGCAGGCCCAGGCCCTCGAGGCGGCCTCGGCCAAGTCCGCGGCCGACGCGAAGGCGGCCGCCGATGCGGCCGCCGCACTGCGAGCGGACCTGCAGAAGAAGCAGTCCCAGCTGCAGACCCAGGTCGCTGAAGTGAAACTGCAGTACGGGATGCTCTCGCCCGCTCAGCAGGCATTGTTGGGTCCGGGAGCCGCCATCCCCACGGTCGGCATGAGTGGTCTTGTCCCCAACGCGAGGGCCCTCGCCGCGTACATCATCTCCGCCTACCCCGGGGTGCAGTCCATCGGTGGAGTCCGTGCGGATCCGCTTCCCGATCATCCCAGCGGCCACGCGATTGACATCATGATCGGCTCCGATATGGGGCTGGGCGATGCCATCAACGCCGACATTCAAAGCCAGGGCGGACGGTTCGGCGTCGTATACACCATGTGGCGGGTGGCCAATCACTTCAACCACGTCCACGTCACGGTGTCTTGACCGGCCGGTAATCCCCGACCGACTGCGGTAGGGGACACACATGACCGGGACGACGGCATCAGCGGCGGGCAGCTGGCGCGAGCTGCTGGGCCGCGACTATGGCGGCGCCACAACGGTGTTGGCCGGCGGAGTGGCGATCTACGCCATCAGCGAGTTCATCACGATGAGTCTGCTGCCCAGCGCGGTCGCCGACATCGGCGGTGAGCGGCTGTACGCCTGGGTGACGACGGTTTACCTCGTCTCCTCGGTCGTCGCGGCCACCACGGTGGGGTCGGTGCTGACCCGGTTCGGGCCGCGCTGGTCATACCTGGGTGCGCTGCTGGGCTTCAGCGCCGGCAGCCTGCTGTGCACCTTCGCCCCGACGATGGAGATGCTCCTGGTCGGCCGGATGGTGCAGGGCCTGGCCGGTGGTCTGCTGGCCGGACTGGGCTACGCGGTGATCAGTGCGGCGCTGCCCGACAGGCTGTGGACCCGGGCCTCGGCGGTGGTGTCGGCGATGTGGGGCATCGGCACGCTGATCGGTCCCGCCACCGGCGGCGCGTTCGCGCAATTCGGTGTGTGGCGAGGCGGGTTCGGAATCCTCGCCGCGCTTGCCGTCGCGATGTGCCTGCTGGTGCCGATCGCCCTCCCCGCGCAGGCACCCTCCTCCGGCGACGGCTCGGCCCGTGTGCGGATCCCGGTCCGGTCGCTGGTGTTGCTCGGACTGGCGGCACTTGCCGTCAGTGCGGCCGCGATACCCCGCAATGTCGCCGCCACCGCCGGCCTGCTGGTGGCCGGGGTGGCTCTGGTGGTGGCGTTCCTCGCCGTCGACCGGAACGTCGACGTAGCGGTGTTGCCGCGCAGCGCATTCGGCCCGGGTCCGCTGAAGTGGATCTACGCCACGCTCGGTCTACTGATGGCCGCGACCATGGTCGACATGTACGTGCCGTTGTTCGGCCAACGCCTCGGAGCGCTGGCGCCCGTCGTCGCGGGCTTCCTGGGCGCGGCGCTGTCGGTGGGCTGGACTGTCGGGGAGATCGCCAGCGCATCGGTCACCAACGCCAGGGCCACGGTGCGACTGGTGGCGCTCGCGCCGGTGGTGATGGCGACCGGCCTGACACTGGGATGGGCCACCCAAAAGGACGGTGCTACAGCCGGAACCGTCGTCCTGTGGGCGCTCGCGCTGGCGATCACGGGAGCGGGCATCGGGATCGCGTGGCCGCACCTGTCGGCATGGGCGATGGGTTCGGTCGTCGGCGACCGGGCCGAGCAGGCAGTCGCGGCCGCAGCGATCAACACGGTGCAACTGATGTGCGGGGCTTTCGGCGCCGGACTGGCGGGCGTGGTGGTGAACCTTCGCGAATCCGCAGACGCAACGGCAGCCAGGTGGATGTTCGGCGTCTTCGCGATCCTCGCGGCCGTCGGCGTCATGGCGTCCTACCGGGCTGGGCGCGGCCAGGTCCGCCCGGGATCGTGAGATCGTGAATTCAGCGGCCACACCGGCATTCGGCGACCTATCTTTTCTGTACGCGGTGCGGCGTACGTCGTTTCTCGACGAGGCTCAAGGAGAACGGTGGCGATGGCTGAAATCGGTGTGCTGAGTGCGGTCGCGCCGGCGCGGGCGACCAACATCGCCCGACTGCGCGGCTTCGTGCGCGACATGGCCGAGGTGGTCGACGTAGAGAGCGACGAGGCGGCCATCCTGACCCGTGGCGGAGCACTGTTGGAACAGCTTGTGTCCGATGATGATTGGCTGCCCGACGCCTTCGCCGAGCCCGTTCCCGAGGGATACGCGCAGTATCTCCTGCATTGCGACAGCCGGGAGCGGTTCAGCGTCGTCTCGTTTGTGTGGGGACCGGGGGTGGCTACCGCCATTCACAATCACACGGTGTGGGGTCTGGTGGGCGTCTTGCGTGGACGTGAGCGCTCGGAAGGCTTCACCCGCGAGGCCGATGGGACGCTGACGCCGGGCCCGGTGTCCTACCTGGCTTCCGGCGGGGTCGAAGCGGTGAGCCCCGCCAAGGGGGACATCCACCGGGTATCGAACGCGCTGGCCGATGCGCCCTCGATTTCCATCCATGTCTACGGCGGCAATATCGGAGCGCTTCGCCGGTCCACCTTCACCCCCGATGGCGCGACCGAACTGTTCATCTCGGGCTACGCCAATGATGTGCTGCCTAATCTGTGGGACCAGTCCCGGTTCGGTTGAGACGGGGTCAGTCAAGATCGCGAGCCTGGTCCTGGACCGGTGGGCCGACGTCTACCCGCAACCCCGGGCGGTCCACCTCGACGACGAGGTCTATCGGATCCTCGACCGACTTGGGATCGGGGCGGAATTCGCCGGGATATCGCGACCGGGCCTGGGGCTGCGACTCCTCGACCCGGACCTGCGGGTGTTGGTCGAGTTCCACCGCGACCCCGGCTGCGGCCGCCACGGGCATCCGCAGGCCAACATGTTCGACCAACCGGAGTTCGAGCGCCTGCTGCGTACGAACCTGAAGCGGCACTCGGAGGCGACGCTCCGCGGTGACGCGGAAGCCACCGACGTCGCCGAACTCGACGGCGGTGGCACCCGAATCACCTACACCGACCGAACCGACAACAGCGTGCATACGGTCGACTGCGATTACCTACTGGGCTGCGACGGCGCAAACAGCCTGGTACGCAAGCACATCGGCGCCGGCATGCGTGACCTCCGCTTCGAACAGCGCTGGCTGGTGATCGATGTGGACTCCGCGGTCGACCTGAAGCAATGGGGTGGCGTCCACCAGGTCTGCGATCCACGACGGGCCGGGACCCTATCAGGCCGAGCGGAAACCGCATGTGCGCAGCATGATTGCGCTGGCGTTGGCAATCGGTCACTCGATGACGGCCGGCGGCCGGATCGGCAACGCGCTGCGTCGTGCCGTCGTCCCCCGAGCGCGCCTGATACCTGTTCTGGGAGCCAAGGTCCTGGACTCGCGGACGCCGGACTTGGGACGTTCAGCCCTGGTCAACCGCGGCCGGGGCCGCAGGCAACTCGCCGGCAGTCTGTGTCCCAACGCAGCCACGTCGACCGGCGACCGTTTCGACGACGTCGTCGGCCGCGGATTCGCCTTCGTCACCTCGGTGCCACCGAGCGCCGAGCAGCAGAACCTGATCGCACAGCGCAACGCCGCCCTGCACTACGCCGCCCCGGGCACCGAGTTGGCCGACTGGCTCCACCGCGGCCGGGCACAGGCGGCGATCGTCAGGCCCGACTTCACCGTGCTGCGCGACGGCCGGGACCTCGCGGACTTGTGTGAGGCGCTGCCGGCGCTGACGTCGAAGAACCACGCCTTCGGGCATTGAGCGCGTCAGTTCACGCAGGGAATCCCACCGCTGGCGACCGGCCCACCGGCGTCCGGGATCGGCAGCGCCGACGCGTCCGCACCGGAGTCCTCGGTGGGCATCGGCGCCTCGGAAGATTCTGTCGCGCTGAGGATCTGATAATCCGCTCCGAGTAGGACCCGGATGTGTCCCGCGGCCAAGGTGGGGTCGGCCTGCGGGGCGGCGTCGATGCCGAGCAATGAGGTCAGTGCTTCGGCCTCGGCCGCAGCGCCGGCGCCGTATCCGACGCCTGTTTCGGCGGGCTCGCCGTCGTTGCGGTCGCGGATCTCCACCACGGTGTACCCCTGCCGCGTCAGGATGTCGGCGGCGCGACTCGCCAGCCCGTAGGTGTCGCCGGCGTTGACGACCGCGATCACCGACCCCGGGGAGTCCGGGTCGGTGGTCGGCGTCGCGGCGGTGCCGTCGATGGCCGCCGAGATCTCGGCACGGATGGTGGCCGGGTCGATGATGTTGACGTCTTGCCCCTCGATGACCGCATAGCGCACCACCGGAAGGGTCCGGAACTCGACGTCGCCGCCGGCCAGTGCGGCCATCCGGCGGAACTGGGCCTCACCCCATCCCTCGGACAGCACGACGTCCTTGCGGGCCACCTCGATCAGGCCACGAAATTCGTCGAGGTTGCCCAGGACCCCGGCACTCTGCAACTGGTGGGCGATCGACAACAGGAATGCCTGCTGGCGGTGGGTGCGGTCGAGGTCGCCGTTCTCCAGGCCGTGGCGCTGACGCACGAAGGCCAGGGCCTGAGCCGCGTCCAGGGTCTGCAGGCCCGCAGGAAAGTCGGCGCCGGAGTACTCGTCATAGACGGCGTGATTCAGGCATACCTCGACGCCGCCGAGACTCTCGGTCAGGTCGTAGAAGCCGGCCAGGTTCACCTCGGCGAAATAGTCGATCGGCTGCCCGGTGAGGGAGTGCACCGCGCGCAGGGTGGCCCCGCGGCCGGCTTCCCGGCCCCGCTGTTCGAGTTCGACGGGATCGGTGACGCCCTCGTCCTGCAGTTCCCGCTCGGTCTGCGCCTTGGTGAGCCCGTAGGCCTCCTTGATCTTGATGTGGTCGAAGCCGGTGATGCCGTCCACGGCGACGTAATCGTCGCGCGGGATGGAGAAGGCCACCACCCGATCGTCGGGACCGATGTGCACCAGGATCAACGTGTTGGTGTTGTAGCCGCCGGAGCTGGAGTCACCGGCGTGCAACTTGTCCAGGATGTTCTGCGGCAGGTCGTTGCCGTCCTGATCTTTGCGGGAGTCCAGCCCGATCAACAGGATGTTCGTGCCGCCGCCGGTGGAGCGCGGAGTGTCGATACCGAGTGCGCGCGAGATGGTGATCGCCCCGAGCAGTCCGTGGGTCTGCCAGTAGGCGACCCCGGTGGCGGTCAGGGCAAGGACGGCCAGCAGCGCCACCACCGCCCGTCGCAGCACCCGGATCGCCCGCATATCGGCCAGTATCGCCGGTCGACCGGCGCGGCTGAGGCTAACCTGACTTTCATCGACGAACATGCGGACGGCGGGGACAATCGGCGGCGACGGGTGCTGCCCCAGCTCGAATCGGATCGGCTGTTCGTCACCGACGGCGGCATCGAGACCGACCTGATTTTCCACCACGGCATCGAGTTGCCGTTCTTCGCCGCGTTCCCCTTGCTCGAGGACGCCGACCACCGGATCAGCCTGCGCCGCTACTACGACGACTACGTGGCCATCGCCCGCGCCCATGGCGCAGGGCTGGTGATCGATACGCCGACGTGGCGCGCCAACCCGGATTGGGCATCCGCCCTCGGCTACTCACCGGAGCGCCTCGATGCCGCCAACCGCGCGGCGGTCGACTTCGCCGAGGAGGTCAGGGCGGCGGCCCGCGCGGACGGCGTGACCGCGGTGGTGAGCGGTTGCATCGGTCCGCGTGGCGACGGTTACCACCCCGGCGAGGTCATGACGGCTGACGAGGCGCAGAGGTATCACGGCGTCCAGATCCGGTCGTTCGCGGCGACGACGGCCGATCAGGTCACCGCGCTGACGATCACCAACGTCGAGGAGGCCATCGGCATCGTGAGGGCAGCGACCGCCGCTGCCATGCCGGTCGCGATCTCCTTCACGGTTGAGACGACCGGTCTGCTGCCGACGGGTCAGTCGATGGCGGGTGCGATCGAACAGGTCGATGCGGAGACTGACGGAGCCGCCGCGTATTTCATGGTGAACTGCGCTCACCCGACGCATGTCGACAGTGCTTCCGCCGACGGCGGGCCGTGGCTTCAGCGGTTGCGCGGGTTGCGCGCCAACGCCTCCGCACGCAGCCATGCCGAACTCGACGAATCCACCGATCTTGACGAGGGTGATCCGAACGATCTCGCCGCCCGGTATGTCGCCCTGCGCGAGCAGATGCCCGCGCTCACGGTGTTGGGCGGCTGCTGTGGCACCGACTCGCGGCATGTGGCGGCGATCTGTGCCGCCTGGACGGCAGATACCGCCCGCGGCTCGCTGCCGTAGGCGGCCACCTACGTTGCCGCGCAGCCTATTCCAGCGATGATGGCTGTCACGCTGTGACCGAGTCGGGTGGTGAACTCGGCGGGTGTTGCGGTGGCTGGATCTTCACCCTTGGCGCCGAAGGCGCAGTCATTGAGGACTCCCGCGAGTTGGCCCACGGTGAGCCCGGAGTGGCCGAGGTCGATCTCCCCGGCCGCGATGGCCCGCCGAAGCACGGCCATGATGAGTTTCTCGGCCCGGCGGTGGGCGTCCTGGGCGATATCACCGCAGAGCGCACCGTGGCGATCGTAGAGCTCGGCGGCATGCGGTGAGCTTGAGGTCAACTCGACGAACCTCAGGAACCGGGCTTGGAGCAGCCGGGTGATCCGGGCTCTGATGTCACTGCCCGGGGCCTCCGCCACGTCGCGCATCGCCGCGAGGTGTTCGTCGTGCAGGCTGGACACCAGCGACCGGAACAATTCGTCCTTGCCGCTGCAGTGCGCGTACACCGTCGCCCGCGACACCTGCGCCCGGCGCGCGATGGCCTCGATCGATGCCCGGCGGTATCCCAGGGCCGTGAACTCGGCGAGTGCCGCAGCGCCAATCGCCTCACTCGTCGTCATCCCGGCGGCCACGCACACAGAATGAACATGGTTGACACTTTTTGCAAATACTGTCTACCGTGTCGGGATGACTGATGTGTCCAAGGCAATCCTGATCACCGGCTGCTCCACCGGGATCGGCCACGCCACAGCCCTGCGGCTGGCCAAGGCCGGCCACACCGTCTATGCGACCGCTCGCCGAGTCGAATCCCTCGCCGACCTCCGTGCGGCCGGCGCCAGAACCCTGGCCCTCGACGTGACCGACGAGGCGTCGATGAGCGCCGCGGTCCAGCAGGTCGTCGACGAGCAGGGCGCGGTCGGCGTGCTGATCAACAATGCCGGCTACTCACAGTCCGGTGCGATGGAGAGTCTCTCCATGGACGATCTGCGCCGTCAGTTCGAGACCAACGTCTTCGGCCTGGTCCGCATGTGCCAGTTGGTGTTGCCGGGGATGCGCCGACAGCACTGGGGCCGCATCGTCAACATCAGCTCGATGGGAGCCAACTTCACCTTCCCGGGCGGTGGCGCCTACCACGCGTCCAAGTACGCCGTCGAGGCGATCAGCGACGCGATGCGGTTCGAGGTGAAGGGCTTCGGCGTCGACGTCGTGGTCATCCAGCCCGGGCTCATCCGGACCGAGTTCGCGGCGACCGCGCAGACCGGATTGGGCAAGGACGACGGACCCTACGCCGACTTCAACGCCGCGGTCGGCGCAGCGACTGAAGACGCTTACGCCAAGGGCCCGTTGGCCAAACTCGGTGGCGACCCCGACAGCGTGGCCAAAGCGGTGGAGAAGGCCATCACCGCCAACCATCCGCCGATCCGGGTTCGCGTCACGCCGTCGGCGCACCTGCTCATCGGTGTCAACGGCGTGATGACCGACAGCATGTGGGACCGCTTCCTGGCCGCACAGTTCCCGCGGCCCGGAGTGTCGGCCACAACCCCGGGTCGCGATTAGCCGATGGAGCTGCTCAAGGGCGCGTTGCGCACACCCATCGATGTCGGCGAGGCCTATGCCTGGCCAGCCGGTGCCTGGACCCGCGCGATGATGCTGACGACGCTCAACGGCGCCATTGCCGGTCCGGACGGCCTGAGCGGCTCGATCTCGTCGGCCACCGATCATCTGATCTTCGCTGAGGTACGTCGGCTCGCCGACGTGATTCTGGTCGGCGCGGGCACCATCCGGGCCGAGCGGTACAAACCGATGCGCGCGCGCCCGGAGTATCAGGAGGCGCGCGCCGCGGCCGGCTTGCAGCCGGCCCCCGTCGTCGCGATCGTCAGCGGCAGCCTGGACCTGCCCTGGGAAGAGCCCCTTTTCCACGAGTCCGCTCAGCAGCCGATCGTGCTGACCCACGTTCACGACCCGTCCAGCGACGCCCTCAGACGCGCGCGCGCAGGCGCCGATGTCGAGCAGCTTCGCAGCCTGGACGCGCCCAGCATCATCGACGCACTGCGCGCCAGAGGACATTTGCGCATCGTCTGCGAGGGCGGTGCGCAGTTGCTGACCCAACTCTCCGCGGCCGATCGCATCGACGAGTACGACATCACTCTGGCGCCGCTCCTCACCGGGGTGGGCCACGGGATCGTCGACGGGCCCGTCGGCGAGGTCAAGCGGCTCGACCTGGCTCAGGCCATCGCCGACGAGGGCTTCGTCTTCGCCAAGTACCTCCGCTGAGCCCGGCTATTGGCCGGGGCTCACGGGATGCTCCGGCTTTCTACCTGGCCCGCGCTGTCCTCGTCGATCATGGTGGATTCATCGAACGGATCGTGACCACCGAGGACCGCACCGACCTTGGCGTTGTCAACCGTCCTGGTCCACGAGCCGATCAGCAACGTCGCCACCGCGTTGCCGGAAAAGTTGGTGACCGAGCGGGCCTCTGACATGAAGCGGTCGATGCCGACGATCAGCCCGACTCCGTCAAGCAGGTCGGGCCGGTGGGCCTGCAGGCCCCCGGCCAGTGTCGCCAGGCCGGCGCCGCTCACTCCCGCCGCGCCCTTGGACGCCACGATCATGAACGCCAGCAGTCCGATCTGTTGGGCGACCGACATCGGAGCGTTCATGACGTCGGCGATGAACAGCGATGCCATGGTCAGGTAGATCGCCGTTCCATCGAGATTGAATGAATAACCCGTCGGCACAACGATTCCCACTGTGCTCGGATGGACACCCAGGTGTTCCATCTTCGCGATCAGCCGGGGCAACGCGGACTCCGAGGACGATGTCGCGAAGATCAGCAGGTACTCGCGGGCAAGATAGCGCACCAACGCCAGGATCGACACCCCCGACACCGCACGCAGCAGCAGGCCGAGAAGTCCGAAGATGAAGATCGCGCAGGTGATGTAGAAGCCGAGCATCAGGAAGGCCAGACTTCGCACCGCGCTCCACCCGGTCTGGCCCACCACGTTGGCGATGGCCCCGAACGCACCGATCGGAGCCAGCCACAGCACCATGGCCAGGATCGTGAACACCAGCCGCTGCAGATGCTCGACACTGTTCAGAATGGGCACACCCTTGGCGCCCAACGCCTGAATCGCGAAGCCGACCAGCAGCGCAACGAAGAGGGCCTGCAGGACGTTTCCGTCCGTCAGCGCGGAGAACAGCGTGGTCGGAATGATGTCCTTGATGAATTCGACGGCGCCTCCCGATTGCTGCGCCTTCTCGGCCAGCTGTGCACCCTTGCCCGCCATCGACGGCGACAGTTTCAGGTCGTCGCCGGGATGCAGAAGGTTGCCGACCACCAGCCCGATGCCCAGGGCAAGGGTGGACATCACCATGAAGTACGCGAACGCGAGCCCGCCGACCTTGCCCACCGCGGTCAGCTTCCGCACCGATCCGATGCCGAGCACGATCGTGCAGAAGATCACCGGGGCGATCATCATCTTGATCAGGCTGACGAACATCGTGCCCAGGACGCCGAGTTGTTCACCGATCGTGGGGGCGAGCAGACCGACGACCACGCCGGCGACGACACCGACGATGACACCGACATAGAGCCAGTGGGTGCGGTCCCGGCGGCGGGGTGCCGGGGCGCTGACTTCTTCGTGATCGGGCTCAGTCATGATCGGCCGGGCTTCAGGCAGACTGCGGTGAGGGCGCGAAGCGCCGGTTGAATCCTGCACCGCGGGAGGCAATCTGCGCGGCCCGTTCGGCGGGAGCGACGACGACCGTTCCCGCTGGGAGGACCGAGGACAACTCGCTGAGGGGCACAACCTCTGAACTGACGCTCGGATTGGCCGGGTCTGTCAGGTCGATCGACTGGAACCGGATGGCCATGGCGCGGCGTAACCCTTCTCCCGGGCCGGCCCGCCCACGCGGACCTGTTTTCCCAGCGTATTCGACAACCCGTGCCGAAGTCATGCGTTGACATATCGCCGCTGACGTTCTAGAGATGAGTCACGATGTCTGATCTGTCTCAGGCTGTGTTCCGCCTCTGTGGTGGCGCGACCTGGGCCGACCCCTGGCCGATGTACGCGGCCCTTCGCGACCACGACCCGGTGCACCACGTCGTGCCCGAGGAGCCCGGGCGCGACTACTGGGTGTTGTCGAGGCACGCCGACATCTGGGCCGCCGCCCGCGACCACGCGACGTATTCGTCTGCGCAGGGTTTGACCGTCAACTATGACGAGCTCGAACTCATTGGCCTGCAGGACAATCCGCCGATGGTGATGCAGGACCCGCCGGCACACACGGAGTTTCGCAAGCTGGTGGCGCGGGGGTTCACGCCGCGGCAGGTCGAGGCGGTGGAGCCCGAGGTGCGGGCGTTCGTCGTCGAGCGCATCGAGCGGTTGCGGGAGGCGGGCGGTGGTGACATCGTCGCCGAGTTGTTCAAGCCGCTGCCGTCGATGGTCGTCGCGCACTACCTGGGAGTTCCGGCGAGCGACCGGGCCCGGTTCGACGGCTGGACGGAAGCCATCGTTGCGGCGAGTGCCGAACCCGACGGCCTGCTCGGCGCCACCACGGCACTGATGGGGATGACCGGCTATTTCACCGAACTCATCGAACGGCGACGCCGAGATCCCGGCGACGACGCCGTATCCCACCTGGTGGCGGCCGGGGTGGGTGCCGACGGCGATATCGCCGGAACCCTGTCGATCCTGGCGTTCACGTTCACCATGGTCACCGGCGGCAACGACACCACCACCGGACTGCTGGGCGGGGCAGTGCAACTGCTTGACCGAAATCCCGATCAGCGCCGGCTGCTGGCGGGTGACCCGGACCTGATCGCCGATGGGGTCGAGGAGTTCCTGCGGCTGACCTCCCCGGTGCAGGGCCTGGCGCGCACCACCACGCGCGCGGTCACGCTGCACGGCACCACCATCCCGGCCGGACGCAAAGTGCTTCTGCTCTACGCCTCGGCCAACCGCGACGAACGCCAGTACGGACCCGACGCCGCCGCACTCGACGTCTCCCGGCGCCCGCGCAACATCCTGACGTTCAGCCACGGGGCGCACCACTGCCTGGGCGCTGCCGCCGCCCGGATGCAATCCCGGGTGGCGCTGACCGAACTACTGGCCCGCTGCCCGGACTTCGAGGTCGACGAGGGCGGAATCGTCTGGGCCGGAGGCAGTTACGTGCGCCGTCCGCTGTCGGTTCCGGTGCGGATCGAGAGTTGATGTGTCCTGGTCCCCTCATCAGCGTCCGCGCCACCGTTGCGCGGCAACGGGCGAATCGACGAGCACGGCATCGAGTCCCACCTTCCCGGCCAGTTGGTAGTCGTCGAGCGTGTTGACCGCCAAGCCGATGACCCTCATCCCCGAGCCGGTGAAGCACTCGACGGAGGCCGGATCCCACAGATCGGCGCGCACCCGTGAGATGCCAATCCCCAGGGTGAATTCCTCGGTGACGGTCATGTCCCGGTGCATCTCGAATCCCGCCCACTTTCCGGGATCGGGCGCCGGATCGCAGTGACCGTTCACCGCCATATTGAGAAGCCGCAACCGGGTGTTGTCGCGGCTCTCCGCGACCTGCAGCCCCTTCTGCATTGCCGCTGAGGTGATTTCGGCGTCAGTGGAGTACAGCACAGAACGGCCCGCCGCCCCGGTCTCCTGCAACACCGCGGCGACTGCCGACACCAGTGGTTCGGCGGGGCTCTGTTTCAGGTCGAGGAACAGCGGCATGTCCGTCGGGGTCGCACCGATCGCCTGCGTCAGTGTCGGCACCTGGGTCGGCTGATCTCGGTAGGGATGGCCGCCGACGCCCGGGGCGGCGAAGGTCCAGCCCGCGTGGAGCTGCTGAAGTTGTTGTGCAGACCTGGAGTTCACCGGTCCGCTGCCGTCGGTGAGCGTCGCCAGGTCGGCCGGGCGATACAACACCGGCACGCCGTCGCTACTGGCCTGCACCGTCAGCCACATTCCGTCGACGCCCGCCTGAACCGCCTTGGTGATGGCCAGGACGGTGTTCTCCGGGAAGTCGCCGGTGCCGCCGCGATGCGCCACGACCATCGGCCCCGTCCTCGGCTCGGTCGGCGCGGCATGGCCGGCTGGGGACGAGCTCAGCGCCGCCGTCAGGGCTACCGCGGCGCCAGCCGCGGCAAATGCTCGGCTGCGGGCCATGCTTCATCTCCCTCTGACGGACTCCGCCCGGACCTTACCGGTGCGGCGGGCGACGGACTAGCATCGCGTGGTGCGTCAACAGCAGGTCACCGGGTTTGCGGCCACCATGACGACCGTGGCCATGGGCTTGGGCAGCGCCGTCGTCCTGGGTGATCTGAGAATCCTGGCCGCAAACATCTCCATCGTCCGCAGCGGTCTGCAATTCTCCCCCGGCACAACAATTTTCGTCTCGTCTCTGGCCACGCTGATGCTGGCCGCCTCGGTGCTGGGGGCCGGCGTTCTGGGCGACAGGTACGGCATGAAGCGGATGTTCGTCGCCGGCGCCTGGGGCGCGGCGGTGTTCGGGTTCATCGGAGCAGCCGCGCCCAATGTTGTTGTGCTGATGATCGCCCGTGCCTGCATCGGGGTGGCCTTCGCGTTCCTGAGCGGCCTGTCGCTGGCCATCATGAATGCCGTGTTCCCTCCTGAACGCCGGGCGGGTGCGATCGCGTCGTACCTCGCCGCGGTCTACGCCTTCGGCGTGCTGCCGGCCACGGTGGGTAGCCTGTTGGCCGAGCACATCGGTTGGCGCAGCGGCCTTCTCGTCACGCCCGTCCTCGCGATCCTCGTCGTGGCCATCACCCTGCGTTATGTTCCGGAGACACCGAGTTCGCACCAGAAGATCGACATCCCCGGCCTGCTGCTGGTGGCCGTCGCGCTCATCGGCATCACCTACGGCATCTCCGGGCTGCAGAGCGGGGTCGACCTCGGGGCGGTGGGGCCGATCCTGGCGGGGATTCTCGCCGCCGCGGCATTCGTGTGGTGGGAGTCGCGCTGCGACGAACCGGCGCTGGACTTGCGAATCTTCCGCTCGCCCCGCTTCAACGCGGTGGTCACCGCGGGCGCTGCCAACAATCTGGTGCAGGGCGGATCCATGACCATGGTCACCTTCTACCTCGTCATCATCCGCGACCTGTCGACCTGGTCCTTCGCGCTCCTGCTCATCCCGGCCACGCTGGTGTCCGCACTGGCTGCACTCTGGGCCGGCCGGGCCGCGGCGCGCTTCGGCAACTGCGCGGTGGTCGTGGCCGGCCTGTTGGTGTTGGCGGTGAGCCTGCTGGTGCGGCTGTCGTTCGGGACCGACACACCGATCCTCTTCGTCGGGATCGTGATTGCGCTGACGACAGTCGGCGGCGCGATCGTGCAGACACCACAGACGACGGTGATGATGTCAAGCGCACCAGTCAATCTCGGCGGCGTGGTCTCCGCGGTGAAGGCCTCGGTGGGCGGAACCTTCTACGGTCTGGGCGCGGCGCTGTTCTCCATGCTCGGCATCATCCTGTTTGTCCGCGACGCGGACGCGAAGCTGGCCGGAACCGGCATCAGTGCCCGGCAGGCCGGCGAGATCCTCGGCGAGACAACCGATGCGACGGGCGCCGGCGCGTTGGATCCCGAGCGCACTCGGTGGGTGATCTCTGAGGCCACCTCGAGCATGATCCAGGTGGCTCAAACCCTGAATCTGATCATGATCGTCATACCCGTGACGGCGGCCATCGTCGCGGTGGTGTTGTTTCGGCGCAAGCACGAACTGGCAGATTCGCTCTGATGCGTAAACATGACCGAGGACCCGGAGGCCCCGGAACCCTGAATCAGGTACCGCGGGCAGACGCCGATGCGGCCCGGGCGACATCGGTGGCCGGCAACGTCGTCCGCGGATCGCTCGGCAACCTGATCGAGTGGTACGACTGGTACGTCTACGCGGCGTTCAGCATCTACTTCGCGAGCGTCTTCTTCCCCTCGGCGAACCCGACGGCGCAGCTGTTGAACACGGCGGGAATCTTTGCGGTCGGATTCCTGATGCGGCCACTCGGGGGCTGGCTGTTCGGTCGCTACGCCGACCGATTCGGCCGGCGCGCGGCGCTGACGCTCTCGGTGACCCTGATGGGCGCCGGATCACTGGGCATCGCCGTATTGCCAGGGTATGAGCAGATCGGCACATTGGCCCCGGTGCTGCTGGTCATCGCCCGGCTGCTTCAAGGGCTATCGCTGGGCGGCGAATACGGAACCTCGGCAACCTATCTCAGCGAAGTCGCCACTCCCCATCGCCGCGGCTTCTACTCGTCGTTTCAGTACGTGACCCTGACCAGCGGGCAGCTGCTGGCCCTCGGAGTCCAGATCGTCCTGCAGGTGTTCCTTACACCGACGCAGATGTCCGCCTGGGGTTGGCGCATCGCGTTCGCCATAGGGGCGGCGGCCGCAGTGACCGTGATGTGGTTGCGCCGCACAATGGATGAGTCCGAGAACTTCAAACAGGCGGTCAAGACCAACACCGAGCGCGGCAGCCTGCGAGTCCTGCTCGAGTATCCGCGAGAGTGCCTGACCGTGGTGGGCCTCACCCTCGGCGGCACCATCGCGTTCTACACCTATACGACCTACATGCAGAAGTTCATGATCAACACGACCGGCCTGCCCAAGGAACAGGTGGCGTGGATAAACTTCGCCGCGCTGGTCGGCTTCGTCTGCCTGCAACCGCTTTTCGGCGCGATCTCGGATCGCATCGGCCGCCGTCCGCTGCTCATCTTCTTCGGGATCGGTGCAACGCTGGCCACCGTCCCACTGCTGACCGCGGTGTCCAAGGCCGAGTCCGCACTGTCGGCGTTCGGCTTGATGATGGCGGGCCTGATCATCGTGTCGGGTTACACATCGATCAATGCGGTGGTCAAAGCCGAACTGTTCCCGGCCCGTATCCGGGCCCTCGGTGTGGGCCTGCCCTATGCGCTGACGGTGGCGATCTTCGGCGGCACCACCGAATACGTGGCGCTGGGGCTGAAAAATCTCGGCCATGAGAACTGGTTCTTCTTCTACGTCGCCGGTGCCGCGCTGATGTCCCTCCTGGTCTATCTCTTCATGAATGAGTCCTCACGCCGCTCCTACCTGGAGCAGGAGACGGCGACAGGTCATTCAGGAGCCGGCTGAGATGACGCCCGCTGCTCGGTCGAACCGGATCCAGAGACTCTTCCGGACCGACGGGCCGGCCGTCATCGGTTCGCCCGGCCGACGGTCGACGTAGTTGTAGACGAAATGTCCGTCCAGGAAGTCGACCGTCAGCGGCGCGGCGCGGTCACCGACGAGCAGCGCATTCGTCGCATGGTAGGAACCGGCATCGTTGACGGCGAGCACGGCGTAGTAGAAGGTGCCGATTCCTCCGGGGTCGTTCGCGATGAGCAGGGCCGCATCTCGGTGTCCATCGCGATTGACGTCACCGAGGGCTGGTTCGCCGATGATCCGGACGGTCTCTCGAGTGTCCGAGCCAGCAACGGGTTCTGCCGTAGCGACACCGTTGGTCATGAGGAACGTGCGATCCCCGATCGTGACGACGAGGTTGGTCACGCTCGCTGACGGCTCGGGATCGCGGGCGTCGAGACCGTCGGCCCCGTTGGAGTAGTTGAACCAGATGAACCCCGCGAGGACGATCACAGCGATGCCCCAGGCAATGAGTACGGGCTTATTCCTCGAGGACGCCATCAGGCCGGCGGGCTCAGGACGGTGCGTGGCGCTCCGGTGATCTGGTAGATCCGGAACCTGTCGTCGTCGCTGGCCCCGTTCATCATCGTCAGCACCAGCTTGGAGAACCCGGCACCGTCATTCCACAGGCTCGGGTAGCGGATATTGATGGCGTCCGCATCGGTACTGGCCGGATTGCTGACGACCAGATAGGTGACACCGAACTCCCACGGCCGGTTGAGCGCGGCCTTGAAGTCGTAGTCGCTGGTGACGATGAATTGTTTGGTGTCGGCGGAGTTGAGCCAGATCCCCCACGCGGCAAACGAGTCCATCAGGACCGACCCGACGGGGAGCCGCTGACGATCGAAGTAGTCCGCCAACAGTCGGTCGGTGGCCAAGCCCTGCCGGTACCGCTGCTCCTGGGCTGGGAATCGACCGGGGTGTAACAACGAATCCACGACGAACTTCAGTTGCTGGTTGCCGATTCGATCGTTCATCGCAGCGTGGACGGTGACCGGGAAACCGATGACCACCGAGGCGCACAACGTGACCCCAGCCACGTGACCGGCCGCTGTAGTGGCGGCCCGGGGCCGAGCCGGACTGTCGGAAGGCGTCCAGAGCGCCAGTGCGACACAGATCACCAAGGGGATGGCCAGCAGGAAGTATCGGAACAAGCCGAACGTCGTCGCAGAATATTGACCCCATGCGGCGAAGGCCAGAACCGGTCCGAACGTGACGACCGGAACAACTGCAGCCGGGTTGCGGGCGAGCATCGCGTAGGCGAGGGCACCGGCGGCCGCGATCCCGACGAACGGCTGCATGCCGAGCAACCTGGCGGAGATCACCATCAGTGCCGTCGGCGAGTCGCGCACCACATCGCCGCGTCGCAGCGCACCCGCCACCTGGTTTTCGTTACCGTACTGGGAGGTCACGATGGCGAACAGTTCGTGGTTGATCACCCATCCGGTGGACGCCCAGATACCGGCTGACAGGGCGATGGGGAACAGGATGATCGCGACCGCGGCCACCACGGTGGACCGACGGATTCCCGGGGCGGCGCGAACGCCGGCCAGCGCCGCGACGAACACCGTGGCCCCTAGCGCTGCCGGGACCATCTCATAGCGGGCGGTGTAGCCGACGCCGAGGGCAATTCCGGCCACCGCCAGGTTCACGACGTTGCGCCCGTCGCCCCACCGCATCAGATAGCGCGTGCACCACAGAACGCAGAGGACTTCAGCGGCCTCGCTCATGCCGGAGGCGCCGTAGATGATGATCATCGGTTGCAGCGCGAAGGCCGCGACGGCGACCCGCCGCCAGCCCGAACCCACACCGCGGTCCACGGCGATGCCGCGCACCATCATTGCCGCACCGGCCATGAACAGGGCGCTCTGTGCCACGCCGGCAAGGCCGCGGGTGCGCAACTCGGGCCACCATCGGTCGAACAGCAGAATCGGAATCTCTACGGCACTGGGCAGCGGGTTCCACACGAATCCCATCGCTGAGAGGTGCGGGTCGCGGCTCATCAGCACATAGCCCGCGTTGGCGACCCGACTGGCGGCGTCGCCGTCGAGTAGGTCGTAGCGAATCACCAGCAGATAGCCGACGGCGAAGTACAGACCGGTCAGGACCACGAACAGGACGACACCGCGCCGGCTACCGCGACGGGGTGCGGCGGGTACGGGGAGCGGCGCGACAACTGCCGGGCGGGCTACCAGGGTGGTCACGGGCTCACCCGCGCCGGCCGAGCCGCCGCCACAGCAGCACACCTGCCGTAGCGAGCAAGATGGCGGCGGCCGTCCCGGCGCTCAGCAACGTCCACCGTCGCCAGCTGTCGCCGGGGTATTCGTTGGGCAGCGCCCCGCCCTCGCGCAACGTCAGGGGGACGGTCTGGCCGGCTGCCCCGGTGGCCACCACGTCACCGGACAGCGAGGCCCACCGCGAGTCCAGCGCCCGGATGTAATCGAAACTGCGTTGTACCAGTGCCCAGTCACCGGTCCCGTTGACTGCCAACACCATTCGATCGTTATGGGAGAAGGCTTGCACAACCCCGATCGGCCCGTTGAGGTCGAGGACGGTCTCGGTGGCCCCTCCGATGTCGACGGTGTTGCCTCCCTCGAACGTCACCGGCGCGATCAGGCCCGACTTCTTCAGGTCGTCACCCGGGCCGACGACGAGCAGTCCCTGCCCGGAGCCTGCGGCCGATGCCATGTCGGTGAGCCGTGGTTGCAGCGTTACTCCGGTCTGCTGGGCCAACAGGTTGAGCGCCGCAGCGGCGAAGCGCAGATGCTCAGGCCTGTCGACGACGACGGCGAAGTCGGGGGTGAAGGCCATCGGCAGCACCGGGAATCCGCCCCGGTTGTGGGTGCCGGGGGTCACCGCGACGGTTGACGAGGGGTCGAGCGCGAACTCCAAACGATCGTTGAGTGGGCCGCACTCCTGCTTGGGCAGGTAACGCAGTTCAAGAACGACACCGACGGCGGAGTTGATGGCCTCTTTCGGGATGGTTCCGGTGATGTCGAGCAGTCCGGACTCGTCCAGGCGGCGAGCGGCCAGCACCGCGTCGCCGGCGCGCACGACGACCGAGGCCTCACCGGCGATCACCGGCGAGTAGTGGCCGATCAGGTGCAGCGTGGCCTGCTGGATCGATCCGACCGCGAACCGGCTGGCGTCGAAGCCGACGTAGAGAGTGCCGGTGCCCTGCACCGAGATCCGGCCGCCCATACCCAGTTGCGCGAACGTCTTGATGGTCGTCGCGGTCGGTGTGTCCTGCTGTGCGGCGGTCACCGTCGCCGAATCGGTCTGGGCCAGCTTGACGCGGCGGTCGGAGAACAGTGCGACCTGATTGCCGAGTTCGGGTCCGCGACCGGAGATCACCAGGGCGGCATCCGGCGAGTTCGGATCGATAACCTGCAGTCCGGCCGGTGAGTTGTCGCGGAGTTCGATGACCCGCCGGGACGGCGGCCCCGGTGGGGCGGCGCCCACTGAGGAGTCCACGTCGATGCGCACCGGCATCGGCCGGTACAGCCGGGTGAGTTTGGCGACCAGTTCAAGGGCGGCCTGCTGCTGCGCCGGCGTGGGTGCGGGGCCGGTCCGGATGAGGATCTGGTCGAGATAGCCGGGCAGGAAGTCCGCCACGATCACCGGGTAGGGCGTCTGGCCGAGGTAGGTCGCGCCCAGTTGACTCAGTGTCAGCGATGAGGAGCGCGAGCAGCTGTTGCCCGGCGGATTCCGATCGCGCAGAACGAAACTCACTTTGGCGATGCCATTGACGACGCGCGCCTGGGAGATGTCGATCGCGAACGGAGCTGATCCCAGGCCGGTCGGCGCCGGGATACTGCCCAGGGCGACGCCGCGCCCGTCGATCACATCCACGCGTGCATCGACGGCGTTGACCACCGAACCGATGGTGCCCAGCAACTGTCCCGGGATGACCCCTGGCGGGACGGGGATGTCGGTGTCGACGAGGAGGTCGGCTCCCACCATGTCGACACGGTCGGAAAGCCCGAGTTGAGTCCAGGCGATCGGCGGGGTGGTGTCGGGTCTCGGGTCGGCGAACACTGGTTCTGTGGGAACGGGTTCAGCGGGCCTCGGCTCCGCCGTCGCCAGCCCAGCCAGGCCACCTAGCGAGGTGCCGGCCACCATCACGGAGACCAGGATCGCCACCAGGGCGCGTTGGACGGCGGTCACGGAGTACCCGCGACCGCCGGTTGACTTCCGGCCAATCCGTGCACGGTCAACTCCCAGTACGCGGGCCGGAAGAACAACTGGTACAACGCCTTCAACGCGGCGATCGACTGAAGCATCCAGTACGCGGGCACCAGCAGCGCCGCCCACCACAGATACGGCTTGCCCAGTGCGACGGTGGTGACCAGGCCGGCGAAGATCGACAGTGGCGCCGCCAGGACGAGAAGGACCAGGGACATGTAATAGGTGAACGGGGGAAACATCAGCGTGATCCAGTCGGGACGCGCGACCAACCACACCACCATCGCCGACCACAGCAGGAAGTTGAAGGCATTCAAGACCGGTACCAGTCCGGTCAGATTGAGTAGGCGCAGCGTGGTCAGTCGACCGAGATCGCGGCCCAAGTGATGGGGCCTGCGGAGGTGCACGATCGAGGTCTGCAGATAGCCCTTGTACCAACGGGAACGCTGCCGAATCCAGTTGATCACATCGGAATTGGCTTCCTCGAGAGTGATCGAGTCCAGGATCATCGTGCGGTAGCCGTACCTGGCCAGCCGCACGCCGAGGTCGGCGTCCTCGGTGACGTTGTAGGCATCCCAGCCCCCCACCTGCCGCCACACCCTGGTGGTCAGGTGGCAGGATGTGCCACCCAACGGCACCACACAGCGGGCGTGTGCGACGGCCGGCAGTATGGCGCCGAACCACTGGTCGTACTCCATGGTGAACCAGCGGGTCAGTAGGTTCTGCCGTTCATTGAAGTAGCACAGCCGTGCCTGTAGGCAGCCCACTCCGACGGGTGCGCGTCGCAACGCAACCACGGCGCGGCGCAATTGCAGGGGATCGGGAACGTCCTCGGCGTCGTAGATGGTGATCATCTCGCCCTTCAACCCCGGCAGAGACATGCCGTAGTTGCAGGCCGCGGGTTTGGTCTTGGGCTGATGCTCCGGGACGACGACCACCCTCACGTGCGAGATCGAGACACCCCGCAGAGCCGCCGTGGTGGTGGTGTCGTCTTCCTCGGTGAGCAGCAGCACTTCCAGCTTGTCGGCGGGGTAATTCAGATTCCCGATCCCGCGCAGCAGGTTCTGCACGATCTTGGGCTCGCGATACACCGGCAAGAGCACGGTGTACACCGGCAGTTCGTCATCGGGTACGGCAAGCGCGTCGTCGTCGCTCACCGACACCAGCTCCGGAGAACCAATACCTTTGAGCATCAACAGCTTACGATCGATTGTCGAGAGTAGGTACAGCACCGGGCCCGCCAGCGTGACGACCGGCAGGAACTGCGCGGGAAAAGTCGCGATCATCGTCACCAGAAGCGCCGCCACCGCCGCCAGCGCCGTCAACGTGCGTGGACCCAGCGCGTGAAGAGCCGAGAAGTGGGCATCCAGCAGTTGGGGCTGGAAGGGATGAGTCATGTTGGCCCCACCGGGTGTTCGGCCTTGGCGGCGAGCAACACCTCGTTGGCGACGTGTCGGGCGCGGTCGCTGACGATCTCATCGACCATCGTGCCGGGGTCGGCCTGCTGGCGGCTCATCCACAGGAGCGGGGCCAGAACCGTCAACTTCAACGACGGCGGTGTCGGACGCGGGGGCGGGGGGGCCTGCGGCGAAGGTTGCTGGCTGACGATGACGAACACCTGCTGATAGGTCTCACCGACGGTCCACACCCACGTCAGGGCGTACCAGTCGTCGGCATTGCCATCGGTGGCGGCCGAGGAGTCGGTCGCCAGGACCAAGGCACCCGGGAGTGCGGCGCCCAGGTCGGTGAACCGGTAGTTGGGGACGGAGGTGGCCGGATACCAGACCACGTAGCGGGTGGTGCGCAGGGCCTCGAGACTGCTCGCGGTGATGACATCGACGGCCGCGGCCGGGTATCCCCGCTCCGGTGGCGGGAGGTAGCGGGTGAACGTCGAGTCCGGCCCCAGATATCGGTGGATGAAACCGAAGTCCTGTTCGATGGCGAATCCGGCACGTGCGCTCCAGTCCGAATCGGCATGGGCGAGTGGTCCTCCGGGCGTGGCCGCGGCGGCGGAATTGGTGAGCACCAGGTGGGAGCTCGCGACGACGGCCAGCAGCACCAGCGCCAGCGGCGAGCGGTGCGGCCACGGAGCAGGCTCGGGGGTGTCCCTGCCGGACCCCTCGTCTCGGGCAGGAACACCCCCCAGCAGTAGCTGCCGTCGATCGGCAGTGGTGAATCGTTGCAGCAGAACGAAACTCAGGACGGGAATCAACCCTCCGGTGATGCCGACCGAGACCGGCAACGACGTGGACGGAAGGACGGTGGCCGCAGCGACGCCGACGAGGCCACAGCCGACGGCCGCGAACACACGCCACTTCACTGGACGGGGCCAGCCGGCGAGGAATACGGCGAGCGCACCGATCATGGCGGCTACGGCCGAGGCGGCAGCGGTGGTTCCGCCGAGGGCGGCGGTGAACAGCAGTGCGGGGAACGGGGTGACGGTCACTGTCGCAAAGATCCATAGCGGCCACAGCTGCCAGACGCGTCGAAAGCCGAAGAGGATGGTGGCGGCGAACGCCGTCCAGATCGCGGCGCCGACGAGTGGGAGGTTCCACATGCCGGTCAACGTCGGGAACCGACCGTCGGCCAGGTAAGTGAGAAAAAGCGCGAAACCCCCGAGGAGGAGACCCAGGATCCAGTCCGCCTCGTTGTCGTTCACGCCGATCGCCTCGGTGCGCCGGCCGTACGCGATCATCACCATCAGAACGGGAATGACCAACAGGTACGCCGCACGGGAACCCCCGCCGATCGAGCGAACCACGTCATAGAAGACGCCGCCGAAACCCAGCAGGGTCAAGCCGATCAGCGCAGCGAGGCGCAGCACCAGACCGGTCTTGGTCCGGGAACGTCGGTGACCAGAGGGGGGATTCGGTGCGGGGATCGCCAGCTCCGGCGAGTCAGAACCGTCAATGCCTGAATCGAGCACCGCTCAACCCCTTGCCTCACAACAAAATTCCGTAGAGGCTCGCCAGGGGCTGGGGAAAGCGTTCTCAATGACTGGTAACTCACGTTCATCCTACCCGGGGACAACGCGGGGGCTAGGGACTAAGGGCCTGCCTACGTCCGGTCCGAGTCGAGAATCGCTGATGTGTCGGCGTTCTCCACGACGGTGCGGGCGACGTCGGCGAGGCGCTGCCGGGTCTTTCGGGCGTAGGACCGCAGAAGGATGAAAGCCCGGTCCATATCGACATTGCCCCGCTCGGCGAGCACACCCTTGGCCTGCTCGATGATCACCCGCGTATTGAGAGCCGACTGCAACTGCTGGTTGATCAAATCCGAATGCGTCAGGGTCCGTTGGTTCAGGATCCCGATCGTCGCCACGTCGGCGAGCGCCTGACCGATCGCGACATGGGTCGGCGACAGTGCGCCGACCTCGGTGCGAAACAGGTTGAGTGCGCCGACCCGTTCGTCGCGAAGCCGAAGCGGCAACGCCGACATCGACCGATAGTGGTATTCGGCAGCCCGCTCGGCGAAGGCAGGCCAGCGCTGGCGGTCGACGCTGAGATCGTCGACCATCACCTGTTTTCCGGTCCGATAGGCCAATAGGCAGGGGCCGACGTCCACCTCCACCTGGAGCAACTCCAGTAGGCGGGTCTGCTCACTGCTCGATGCGATCACGGTCAGGTCGCCCTTTGGATCACCGATCAAAATGCCCGCTGCGGCTATGGGCAACAACGACATTGAGTTGTCCACGAGTTGCTGGGTCAGTTCGATGACGTCGTAGTCGGCGACGAGTGTGTCGGCCAGACCGACGAAGGCGTTGGCCAATTGCTCGTAGCTATCCACCATGACGGTTGATCCTTCCTAGTGGAATTGTCCCACGACACAGTTCGGTCCGGTGTAACACGGCTGTCACCCCGTCGGTTCCGCGGAATCGAGGTCTGAGCCGACGTCGTCATCGGGGTCGAATCGCAGAAGGCGGCCGACGACGTCATGTGCCACCTCCGCGAGTAACCGGCCGCTGCTGAAGGCGAAGGCCTGAAGGCGCGCGTATGCGGCCCCGGCGTCGACGCCGAGTTGCGCCACGATCATGCCGGTGGCCTGGTGGACCTCCCGGGTGCCCAGCGGCTGATCCCACCACGGACCGAGGGAATCCGTCATCCGGCCGTCGCGGCCAACGGTGAGCAGGATGGCGGTGACAAGGTCGGAGACCGCCACCGCATCGGCGAAGTCATGAGCCGCGAATCGCGTCGGGGTGTCGCAGTAGAGGTCCAGCACGCCCAGTTTGATCGCACCCATCTGCAGTGGCAAGGCGTACATCGCGCCGACGCCTGCGTTGGCGATCTCGGAGAGGAATATCGGCCACCGCCCGGCCAGTGCCAGGTTCGGCACCGAAACGGGGCCGTTGCTGAGGATCGCGTCCAACCCGGGACCCTCACCGACCATGACCTGCGCCCACTCCACCCGCTCGGCGATCTCATCGCTGGCGGCGAGGACTTCCAGGCCGACGCCGGGAACATGGGTCGCGATTCCCGCCCGCTGTACCGGCAGGGCCAGCACGGAGGCGGCGCACAGCCGCCCCGGCCCGTCGGCGAGTTCGGGAACCTTCGCGGTGGCTGCCAGGAACCGCGCTCTGGCACCGGAGGGTTCGCTGTCGTTCATGACCCGGGCCGCTGCCGGAGAGTCCGAGTGGTCCTCAGGAACGCCAGGAGAAACCGCCTCGTTGAAAGAGTCCGTCCAGCGGACATCCGTTTCTTCGAGCCTACCTGTCACTGCAACGGGTGGGCGATCTCGTCGAGAGGCATCCGCGCCGCCATCACCGCGACTGCGGCCAGCACGACCGGCAGGATTCCTGCGGCTCCGAAGATGACCTGCACCGGAACCACCTTCGAGAGCGGACCCGCGGCGGCCATCGACAGCGGCATGAAGGACAACGAGACGAAGAAGTCCAGGCTGGACACCCGGCCGAGCATCTCCGTCGGCACCCGCCGCTGGAGCAGGGTGCCCCAGATGACCATGCCCGCACCGCTGGCGAGCCCTACTACGAACATGGCGAACGCCATGACCGGGAACGACGATGTCGCGCCGACGATCGCCAACGGCAGCGAACCCAGCGCCCACATCATCATCATCGCCGTCAGGTAGCGGCGCGGCAGCGGCCGCGACGACACCGCCAGTGCACCCAGGGCGCTGCCGAATCCGTACGCGGCGAGCACGAACCCGTACATCTGCTCGCCGTGCACGAACCGCTCGCGGGCGATGAAGGGCAGCAGCACATCCATCGGACCGAGCGCCAGCAGCACCCACATGCTGGCGAACAGCAGCGTCCACAGCAGCCAGCGGGTCCGCACCACGAACAGGAACCCGTCGCGTAAATCGGCCAGGGGATGCGGCTTTGCGTGCTCGCCCTCCACGACGAGGGACGCCCCCCGCTCGGGGCGCATGGCCACCAACAGGACCAGCCCGACCGCGAACAGTCCCGCCACCGTCGCGCTGCCCCACGCCGGGAACGTCGCCCCCACCAGGATGCCGGCGAACGCGGGCCCGATCGCCTGCCCGAGAGTGGGGCGGATCGTCCCCTCAATCCCGTTGGCCGCCAACAGATGTTGCGGCGGCAGGATGCGTGGCAAGTAGGCGCTGTAGGCGGGGAAGAAGAAGGCGGCACCCGCGCCGAGCACAGCGGACGCGACGGCCATGTGCCACAGCCGTAGCGAGCCGAGCGCGCCGAGCGCGGCCACCGCACCGACAGCGGCGAGGTTGACCGCCTCGACGACGATGATGATGGCCCGCTGGGACACCCGGTCGGCCACGATCCCGCCGACCAGGATGAAGGCGAGCATGCCCCCTGCGAGGCAGGCCGCGACGAACGACAATGCGGCCGGATCGTCGGCCAGCGCGATGACCTGTAACGCCATCACCACCGTCCACATGCCCTCAGCGACGATGAAGATCGACACCGCGGCGATCAGCAGCCGGAACTCGCGGAACCGAAAGGGTGCGAGCACGCGCCAACCGCCGGGCATCTGCACCGGCCGTTCGGCATCCAAGGGCGTACTCACGTCACCATGGTCGCTGACCGACCACTGCGGAGTCGAACGATTATCGGCGTCGGGACAAGGGCTTCAGGCAACCTGCGCGTGCATCTCCCACACCAGGATCTCGGCGGCGTCGGTGGCGGTGAGGCGCTGACCACCGGCTCCGGAGATCCGGGCGGCATCGCCGGCACGGAGTTCGTCGCCGTCCTCGATGCGCACGTCTCCGCGTGCGGTGAAGACGTGAAGATAGGGCGCATCAGGGAGTTCGACGCTGTCGCCGGGCTGCAACCGGGCGCCGTGCAGGGCGGCGTACCGGTTGCCGATGGTGATCGCACTGTCGTTGCGGTGTGCGGGCATCCCCGAGGCGATGGTGATGAGTCCGCCGGCGAGTAGTTCGTGGTCGATCTCGAGCTGCTGGTAGTCCGGCGTACGCCCCGCCTCGTCGGGAACCACCCACATCTGAACGAAATGCACCGGCTCGGTGTGCTTCTCACCGCTGAGCGTCCACGAGTCGTTCTTCTCCGAATGCAGAATCCCGCGGCCGGCCGACATCCGCTGGGCCAGCCCCGGATAGATCACGCCGGAATGTCCGGTGGAGTCCTGGTGGACCAGCGAACCGTTGAGCACCCAGGTGATGATCTCCATGTCCCGGTGCGGGTGGGTGTCGAATCCCGTTCCGGGTGCCACGACGTCGTCGTTGTTGACCAGCAGCAGTCCGTGATGGGTGTTCGCCGGATCGCGGTGAGCGGCGAAGGAGAACGAGTGCCGTGAGTGAAGCCACGGTGTCCGCGTCAGGCGGCGGTCGGCGGCGCGCCGAATGTCGACGGTGGTCATGGCCGGCCGACTTCCGCTGCCAGCTTGCCGACCGCATCGCGCACTGCGGCGCCCACGTCCGCGTTCTCTCGCGGATGCTTGCCGTCGAAGGTGGAGATGGGTAGCGACAGCGTGATGTCCTCGACCACGCGGGGCCCGGCGATGCCCAGCGACTTCCGGGTTTCATCGTGAGCCCACGCGCCGCCGTACCTGCCGAGGGCGGAACCGATGACGGCGACGGGCTTGTCTTTCAGATCGCCGGCACCCCACGGCCGGGACAGCCAGTCGATGGCGTTCTTGAGCACCGCAGGGATGGTCCCGTTGTTTTCGGGGGTGACCACCAGCGCGCCGTCGGCCTGTGCGGCGGCGGCCCGCAGTGCGGCGACCGCGGCCGGCGGGCTGTCGGTGTCGATGTCCTCGTTGTAGAAGGGCAACTCGTCGAGGCCCTCGTAGATCGTCAATGCGACGCCGTCGGGAGCGCTTTCCACTGCGAGTTCAGCCAGTTGGCGGTTGACCGATGCCGCCCGCAAGCTTCCCACCAGGGTCAGAATCGTCACCTGGGCCATGAGTCGTCCTCTCGTCGGGGTTGATAACAGCATAAGCGGACTGCAGTCCGTTTAATTCCCCGGGGCGGTTAGGGTGGGCTGATGGACACCGTCGACGGCGCCGCGCCATTGCCGGTCGATGCCCCGCAGGAACGCGGCGATGCGGCTCGCAACCGCAGGCTTCTGCTGGACGCGGCCCGCACGCTCATCGCCCAACGCGGTCCGAACGAGATCACCACCGACGACATCGCGTCGGCCGCCGGCGTGGGCAAGGGCACCTTGTTCCGACGGTTCGGCAGCCGCGCCGGTCTGATGATCGAACTGCTCGATGAAGACGAACGGGCGATGCAGCAGGCGTTCATGTTCGGGCCGGCGCCACTGGGTCCCGAGGCGCCACCGTTGCAGCGGTTGCTGGCGTTCGGACGTGAACGACTCCACTTCGTCCACACCCACCGGGACATCCTCGCCCAGGTCAACCGAGATCCGGCCGCGCGTTACAACGGTGCTTTCGGGTTGTTGCACACCCACGTGCGCATTCTCCTGGAGTCTGCGGCCAGTACGGGGGACGTCGATGCCCAAGCCGATGCACTCCTGGCTCTGCTGGACGCCGACTACGTTTCCCATCAAATCGACACCCGGGGCCAGACGCCGGGGAGCCTGACCACGGCGTGGGACTCAGTGGTGTCCAAGCTGTGCGGGCATTGACGCGCTCAGCCCCTGCTGAAGGTCTCCGTGAGAACCGGGACGATTTGCAGCTTGCGCGACACCACGCCGTTCAGGTGGGCGCGGTTGTTCTCCAGGGTCACGCCGTACGCCGATTCGACCGCCGACGCTCGTGGGCCGAGTGCCACCGCGACCGAATCGCTGTTGAGGATGTCGGTGACGACGAACAGGAACAGATCCAGGCCCTTCTCGGCGATGATGGTCTCTAACTCCGCCTCCAATTCGGTTTGGCGAGAAAGCACCTCGTCGACGTCAATAGCATTGATCTGCGCGATCTCCACCGTTGCGCCACCCATGGAGAACTCCTTGGAGTCCCGGCAGATGAGTTGCGCCACCGACGTGTCACGCAGACTCGCGCCGGCGCGCAACATCTCGAGGCCGTAGGCGTGCAGGTCGACGCCGGCGATCGACGACAGCTCATGCGCCGCCGCAATGTCTTCCGCCGTGCATGTCGGAGACTTGAGCAGAAGCGTGTCGGAGACGATGGCGGACAGCATCAGTCCGGCGATCCGGGAGCCGACGGCGATCCCCTTCTCCTTGTACATCTTCAGCACGATCGTGGCCGTGGACCCGACCGGTTCGGCGCGGTAGTACAACGGGCCGGCGGTCTCGAAGTTGGCGATGCGGTGGTGGTCGATGACTTCGGCGATCGTGACCTCGCCGATGTCACCGGCGCTCTGCTGGCGTTCGTTGTGATCGACGAGGATGACGTGCGAGGTCTCTGCGGCCACCGATTCGACCAATCGCGGCGGCGGCGTCTCGAAGGTCTCGAGCGCGAACTGCGTCTCGGCGCTGACGGCGCCGAGACGGACCGCCTCGACGTCGGCGCCGCACCGGGCTTTCAAGTCCGCATAGGCCAGGGCCGAACAAATCGAATCGGTGTCCGGATTCTTGTGCCCGAAGATCAGCGTCGTGCCCATGTTCACCACTCCATCACGATCATGACGTTGCCGCAGCCTAGCGATTCGGCGACGGGGTCGGAGGTAGGTTGGATGACGGACAGGCGGCGAAGGGGGAACGCGAGATGTCGAATCATTTCACCGGACTGAGCCTGGGCCCGCCGTTGGGTGACCAGCGCCTCGACCTGTGCGACCTCTATGCGTTCCCGTCCCCGGCCGATCCGGACCGCACGGTGTTGATCCTGAACGCCAACCCCAACGCCGACGCACTGCACCCCGACGCGATCTATCGGCTTGCGGTGGACAACGACGGCGACCTGCGCAACGACATCGCGTTCAGCTTCGTGTTCTCCGAACCCGAGGGTGACCACCAGACCGTCGACGTCTACCTGGCGTCCGGTGACGACGCCAGATCCCCGGAGGCGGTCGGGAGTCGAATTTTCGAGTCGGTCGAGGTCTCTTTCGGCGCGACGCCCGTCATCGCCCGCTCCGGAGAGTTCACCTTCTGCGCCGGGGCGCGCAGCGATGCCTTCTTCTTCGACTTCGACGGGATCAAGAACCTTTTCGACATCACCGGCGGCCGGAACTTCACCGCGCCGCACCCCACCGCACCAGATGGGGGCGGCGAATCACCCTGGACCGGTGTCGATTCCAACCTCGAGGCCAACGTCTTCTCCATCGCCGTCGAACTGCCGACCTCTTATCTCGGGGCGGACCCCGACGTCCGGATCTGGGGGCGCTGCAGTGTGCGGCGCGACGGTGAGTTGGTGCACGTGGACAGGGCGGGCCATCCCTCGGTCAGCAGCTTCTTCAACACCGATGAGACCAAAGAGGAGTACAACGCCGGCGAACCCGTCGACGACCGCAGACGGTGGATCGGACAGTTCATCCACCTGATGGGCCACACCGGCGGCTACAGCCGGAACGAAGCGATCGCCGCCATCGACGATGAGGGCACGCTGCCCGACATGCTCACCTACGATCCCGCCAAGCCGGCGCGGTACCCCAATGGCCGGGTGTTCGCCGACGACGTCATCGACTATCGGTTGGCGTTTCTCACCAAGGGCGAGTGCCCGCCCTCCGGGCTGACGCCGCACAGCGACATCCTCGGCGTCTTCCCCTACCTCGGACCCCCGCACGGCCGCAGTTAGTCTCCGTCGGCGCCCCAGCTCTACCGCGCGCCCTCGACTCTGTGTACGACTATTCACCGTTGTGAACCACGCCACAGGCCGCACAATTGCCTTGACATGGCCGTTTCGGATCACTACTGGTGTACATATGTTCACTGAATCAGATCGGTCGTCATGACAGAGATGAAGTACGTCGACCTGCACGGCGAGCGCGTCGCCTACCTGGACGACGGCCACGGTGAGGTGATCCTCCTACTGCACGGCATCGCCGGCAGTTCGCAGACGTGGCGGGCGGTGACTCGGCCGCTCTCGCGGAGATTCCGGGTGATCGCACCCGACCTGCTGGGCCACGGCGATTCCACCAAGCCTCGAAGCGACTACTCCCTGGGCGCGTTGTCGGTAATGGTGCGTGACCTGCTTGACGCGCTCGGCATCACCCGGGCGACCATCGTGGGGCACTCGCTCGGCGGCGGCATCGCGATGCAGTTCATGTACCAGCATCCTGAGTACGGCCAGCGTCTGATCCTGATCGGCAGTGGGGGACTGGGACCGGATGTGGGCATGACGCTGCGACTGGCATCCCTGCCCGGCGCTGAACTGGTTCTGCCGGTCATCGCTGCCCGGCGGGTTGCGACCGCGGGCGACCGAGTCTTGTCGTGGTTGCGAAAGGTGGGTCTTGAATCCCCACGCGGCGAGGAGCTTTGGCGCCACTACAGTTCGCTGTCCGACGGCCCGACCAGGCAAGCCTTCCTCCGGACGCTGCGGGCCGTCGTCGATCACCGCGGCCAGGCCGTCAGCGCCTTGAGCCGCTTCAATGCCAGAACGGACTTCCCCGTCATGGCGATCTGGGGCGAACGTGACGCGATGATCCCCGTCGAACATGCCTACGCCGCCCAGGAGATGCGCCCCGATGTCCGGTTGGAGGTGCTCGCCAACACCGGGCACTTCCCGCATGCCGAGCGTCCCGCAGAGGTGGCCGAACTGATCGAGGACTTCATCGCCGCGAACCCCACCGTCGTGGAACCGCTGGCCGGCAGCCCGACGAATTGACGACGCGATTCGTCACACCCATTGCTGTTCCGACGGAGAAGCGGAAGCATCGGGTGGGACCCCCGGGACAGTCCGACGGCCCCTACCGGAACGGATTCACATGAAGATCCGATTCGCCCTTGGCGCTGCGGCCCTTGGCGCTGACTGCGCGCCGGCCATCGAGCTGCGGCCGGACGGCACCAGCGACGGCCCGTTCGGCAACTGGGCCTACAGCGACGGCGTCATCAGCTTTCCCGACGAACCTGAGTTCAAAGTCAGCGTCACGGTTCTGGACGACAACACCATGGAATCGACCAACGCGACCAGCGACAAGACCTCGAAGATGACGCGTTGTCCGTAGGATCGTGACACGATGGAATTGGAAGTCATCGGTTTCGATCTGGCGTCCTGCCTGATAGCAGAGCAGCAGGGCGCCAACAGAATTGAGTTGTGTGCCAACCCCCATGAAGGAGGCACCACGCCCTCCTACGGGATGATCGCCGGTGCCCGAGAGAGCACCAATATCCAACTCTTCCCGATCATCCGCCCGAGAGGCGGCGACTTCCTCTATACGAAGCCCGAATTTCATTCCATGATCGCTGACGTCGAACAGTGCGGAGAACTCGGTTGTGATGGGGTCGTGATCGGGATGCTCACCGAAGACGGCGGCATCGATACCGACCGATGCGCTGAGTTGATCGACCGTGCCGGCGCTATGCACGTCACCTTTCACCGGGCCTTCGACCGGGTGAGGGATCCCATGAAGTCCCTGGGAGAGGTCATCGATCTGGGTTGCACGCGCGTCCTCACCAGTGGTCTGCATCCGAATGTCGACATGGGGAGGGAAGTGCTGAAGGCTCTCGTCGACGCGGCGGGAGAACGAATCACGATCATGCCGGGATCCGGCGTGCGGTCCACCAACATCCTCGAGTTGGCGACGTTCACGGGCGCCAGGGCATTTCACAGTTCAGCCCGAGCGACGGTCCCGTCATCGATGCGGTACACGAATCCGGCGATGGATGAGGCGCTTGATTCCATCAGCATCGACCCGCATGAGGTCTCGGAGTTGAGGCGAATCCTGGATGCCCACGCGGAAGCAGTGCCGGCTCAGTGAGCGCACGTTTCGAGGAACTTGGCTGGCAGCAGACGCCGATGGGCGTGATCAGCCTGTGGCGCCGTTTCGACCTGTCGGCGCAGACCGATGTCTACGAGGTGAAACTCGATGACGAGTACGTGATGTCGAGCCTGTTCACCGTCGCCGAGAAGGAGTTGGCGCGCCTGGGACTGGCGCGAACACCCGGAACGGCTCTGGATGTGATCGTCGGCGGACTCGGCCTCGGCTATACGGCTGCAGAAGCCTTGACATGCAATCGGATTCGCACACTGACAGTCCTCGAGTACTCCGAGGCGGTTCTCGACTGGCACGAACGGGACCTGCTACCGGATACCGCCGGTTTGGCCGGTGACGAACGCGTCACTCTCAGGTGCGGGGATTTCTTTGGCGCCGCGATGGATACGGCGGGATTCGATCCGGAGAGCCCGGGCCGAACCTACGACGCGATCCTGCTCGACATCGATCACTCACCCAGGCATGTGCTCCACGAACCCCATGCGGACTTCTACACCTACGACGGTCTCCGATCCGCGTCCGCCCATCTCAACCCCGGCGGCGTCTTCGCCATGTGGTCCGACGATCCACCGGATGACGAGTTCGCGGCGCTTCTCGACTCGGTGTTCACCGACGTTGAGGCCCAGCAGATCTGGTTTGACAACCCCCTCACCCGAGGCAGGTCGGCCGCGACCATCTACCTCGCGACCCGACGGCCGGGGCAGACCTGATCGATTGGGTGTAGCGTCAATGGTGTTGGGAACCCAGCCACTCCGGGATGAGTCAGCCCAGCCCTCGCTGACCTCGCCGAGCAATCGCTCACGCCGGAAGCGCCGGTGACAACCGCTGGACGGAATCACCTTGAACTCTCCGGATATTTTTCCAAGCTCGATTAATCCTGTTGTGCGGCAGAGATTTTCCAGTTCAACAACATTCGGGATTCTGGGCACGTACCCGCCCACTGTCTGCGGTCTGGCGACATTCAGTGCAGCCTTGGCGGACGGCCTGGAGACCAATGGCGCTGATGTCAGCGTCGTACGGGTGTCCGACGGGTCGTCCTCCCGCGATGTCCGAGTCGTCGGTGAATTGGTCAACGGCTCGCCGACATCGGTCGCGGCATGTTCGGAACTGTTGAACCAGAACAAGATTGCCGTCATCCAGCATGAGTATGGAATCTACGGCGGCGTCGATGGGGACGAGGTCGTGGAGATCATGAGGGGCTTGCGGGTTCCCTCCATCGTGGTCGCGCACACGATTCTCAAACGTCCGTCTCCTCATCAGCGTGCGGTGCTGGAGGCGATCGCGGCAATGGCCGACCAGGTGGTCGTGATGTCCGAAGCCGCCAGCGAACGCCTGTGCCTCGGCTACGACGTCGATCGGCGCAAGATCAGCACGATCCCCCACGGCGTGACCATCCCCCGCAAGGCCACGGTGCGGCGTTCGGGGCGGCCGACACTGTTGACCTGGGGACTGCTGGGACCGGGCAAGGGTGTCGAGCGTGTCATCGACGCGATGGTCTCCCTGCGCGGACTGCCCGGCAACCCGAGGTATCTGGTCGCCGGCCAGACACACCCGAAGGTTCTGGCCGCAGACGGTGAGGCATACCGCACCTCCCGTATCGAGCAGGCCCGGCGCCGCGGGGTGGCCGACGCGGTGACCTTCGACGCGGGGTATCACACGCTGGCCTCACTGACTGCGCTTGCCCAGTCCGCGACCGCTGTCGTGCTGCCCTACGACTCCACCGATCAGGTCACCTCGGGTGTTCTGGTCGACGCGATCGCGACTGGCCGACCGGTGATCGCCACCGCGTTCCCACACGCCGTCGAACTCCTCGGCGGCGGCGCGGGAATCGTCGTCGACCACGACGATCCGCAGGCTCTGGTGTCTGCACTGCGCCGCGTGGTGACCGACCCCTACCTGGCCGGCTCGATGGCCGAGGAGGCGCGCCGGCTGGCACCGACGATGGCCTGGGCGGTGGTGGCCAAGCAGTACCTGCAACTGGCCCATCGGCTCATCGCCGAGCGTCCGGCGCTGGTATGAGCGCGCCCGGCCCGAACTTCGATCACCTCCTGCGGTTGACCGATCATCGCGGCACCTTCGAACACGCCAGCTTTACCGAACCCCGTCGGGAGGGCGGCTACTGCACCGACGACATGGCTCGCGTTCTCGTCGTCGCTGCGCGGCAATCCGGCTCTCCGGCCGAGGCGAACCGTCTCGCCCGAGTCGCCGTCCAGTTCCTCAACGACGCGCAGTCCTTCGCCGGCCCGTGCCGAAATCGGATGGATCGCAACGGGCGGTGGACCGACCTGCCGGCAACCGAAGATGCCTGGGGGCGGTGTCTGTGGGGCCTGGGGACAGCCGCGGCAAGCAGCGACGTCTCGCTGATTCGCAGGCTGGCCGCCATCCAGTTCCAGCGCTCAGCCACGGTCCGCTCGCCGTGGCCGCGGGCGATGGCCTTCGCAGCCCTGGGAGCCGCCGAAATGCTCACGGCTGAGCCTGGGCATCCCGCGGCCCGGGCGCTTCTCGCCGACTATGCCGCCGGCCTCGCCGGACCGAACGGCGACGCCGCCTGGCCCTGGCCAGAGCCGCGTCTGACCTACGCCAATGCCGTACTGCCCGAGGCGATGATCGCCACCGGGGTCGCACTCGAAGACGAGACGCTGCGGCGGCGCGGCCTGGATCTGCTGGCCTGGCTGGTCGACTACGAGACAGCCGACGGCCACCTCTCACCCACGCCCGTCGGGGGCAGGGGGCCGGGGGATCCCCGGCCCGGATTCGATCAGCAGCCGATCGAGATCTCCACCATCGCCGACGCATGTGCGCGTGCCGCGTGTGTGGACCCCAGTCCCGTCTGGCCGGACACCGTGCGAGCCGCCGCCGCCTGGTTCGAGGGCGCCAACGACGCGGGCGTGGCGATGTGGGATCCGCAGACCGGCGGCGGATTCGACGGGTTGCACGCCGATGGGGTCAATCAGAACCAGGGCGCCGAGTCCACCCTGGCCGCCCTCTCGACCGTGCAACACGCGCAGCGCCTTTCGACCGTGCCGCAGTGACGTCGAGGCTGGCGGATCTCGTCAGGCGCAGCCCCCAGCGTCTCCCGGCCGACTCCGCGCGAGTCATCACCCAGCTTTTCGTTCCCGGCCAGGAGGGCTTCGAACATCAGGAATCCCGCGCGGGCGTGGTGCTGGCGCGCATCCTGGGGTTGAGCGAGAACGAGGTGTCGGCGGCGTTAGGCGACGTCATCGACCGATTCGATGGACGCCACGACGATCTGGTCGGCATCTTTCGTCGCCATGCGGCCGAGCTTGCCGACCGGCTCAATCCCGACATCGAGATCTCCGACGATCGAATGCTGCTGCTGGGCGCCGTCTTCACCAGCGAGTACGCCATCGAGGGCGCAGCGCTGTGCAACCCCAGCATCGTTGTCCACCCCGACCAGACGGGAATGACCTCGGGCAGCGTGCGATTCGTGATGAGTGTGCGTGGCATCGGTGAGGGACACCGCTCGTCGATCGGGTTCCGGACCGGTGTCATCGACTCGGCGGGGCGGCCCCGGGTCGATGACTGCGCCGCGCTGGCCGCGGTCGGAACCACCGTGCCGGGTCTGCTCGACGCCGAAGTCTTCCGCGTCGAACTCGCCCGCCTCGACGACGCCGGTGAGGCGGCCGACTACGTCCTGGACGGGCTGGGCGAACGCTTCACCCGGACCGACCTCCACCACCGACTCGCCATGCTGCAGACAAACCTGAGCACCCGCGGCCGTGCGCAGGAGACGATCGCTGACATCCAGGCCATCGCCGAGCGGACGTACAGCATCGAATTCTCCAGCCAGACAGAACTTTCCGGGCGCGTGCTGTTCCCGTCGATGCCCGCTGAGGCGGCCGGCATGGAAGACGCCCGCTTCGTCCGCTTCACCGACGACGACGGTTCCGTCACGTACTACGCCAGCTATACCGCCTACAGCGGATCCCACATCCGCCAGCAGTTGCTCGAGACGCGGGATTTCGAGTCCTTCGTCTCCACACCGATGGTTGGAAGCGCCGCGGCGAACAAGGGTCTGGCATTGTTCCCCCGTCGGATCGGTGGTCGATTCGCCGCCCTGTCGAGAGCGGACCGCGAGTCGAACGCCATCGCGTACTCGGATCGCCCCTTCGTGTGGACGAGCGCAGTTCCCTGCCAGCAGCCGGCGGAAGCCTGGGAGGCGCTGCAGCTCGGGAACTGTGGTCCCCCCATCGAAACCGCTGCGGGGTGGCTGGTGCTCACCCACGGCGTCGGGCCGATGCGCACCTACCGCATCGGAGCGATCCTGCTGGATCTCGACGATCCGACAAGGGTCATCGGCCGGCTGCGGGAACCCCTGCTGGGCCCGGCCGCCGACGAGCGGAACGGCTACGTTCCCAATGTCGTCTACTCATGCGGCGCGTTGGTCCACGCCGAAACACTGGTGCTGCCGTACGGGATCAGCGACGGCGCGATCGGGCTTGCCACTGTGCCGATGCCCGACCTGCTCGATGCGCTCAAAACCTGACGCGGTCAGCTGCCGTAAAGATGCAGGATCCGGGCTGCGGTCGTGGCGACATCGCCACTCAGGGTCACAACGGGCGGACCGCCGCGCTGATGGATCACATTCGCCAAGACGACGACGTAGGTTTCCGACCCGGGGTCCACCCACAGCGTCACCCCGGTAAACCCGCCCTGGCCGAAGCTCCCGACGGGAAAGATCATGCCGCGCGGCCGTGATAGGGCCGTATCGATATCCCAGCCGAAGCCGCGCAGGTCCTGCCCACTGATCGCCGGGTAGTGCGGTGCCAGCAGCGGGTCCGTCGGGTTGGGGGCAGTTTCGAGGGCTTCTCGAATGGCGATGTTGGCCGCTTCGACCTGGGCGGCGTCATGTCCGGGCTGCTGCGGGGTCGTCATCAGTTGCAGGGTCGACTGTTTCAGCGGGAACGAGCTCGGGCGCCCGGCGAGGCGATCCAGCAGTGCCTGCGCGTACCTGCCGACGTCGCGCACCGTCGAGAACACACCGGCACTGCCGGCCACCCCACCCATCCGACGTGCCGTCGGGTCATGGACGGTGCTGCGAAGCGGGCGGTCGATGTCGGGGTTGATGCCCGGGGTGTCTTCGTCTCGTGCCGTCGGCGCGATACGCGTGAGCAGGGCGGTGCTCCACGTCCCTTCCGGACATGGTGCACTCTCCGTCGCGGTTGGCTCCACAGCGATGGCGTTGCCGATGATCCGGTGCGGACCACACGCTTTCGACACCGGAAGATAGCGGGTGTCGGTCATGCCCAGGGGGGCGAAGACGTTGTCCTGAACGTAGACATCGAGAGGTTCGCCGGTGATCGTCTCGACCAGTGTGCCGAGAATGATGAAGCCGATGTCCGAGTAGTGAAAGACCTCACCGGGGTTGAACTCGACGCGGGCGTTGAGCGCGCGACGGATGCCGTCCGCCTTGTCCGGCGCCGTCAGCCCCCAGGGCCCGTCATGGCTCAAGTCGCCGGCGATGCCCGAGGTGTGGGTGAGCAACATTCGCAGCGTCACCTGCGCTCGTCTCGGGTCATCGGCAGTGTTGAACGCGGGCAGGTACGTCTGCACAGGTTCGTCGATCCGAACCTCGCCCCGTTCGTAGAGTTGGAGCACGGCGGTGGTGGTCGCCAGGACCTTGGTCATCGACGCCAGATCGAAGATGGTGTCCTCGGTCATCGGCTCGGCGGGCGAGGGTGCGCCGTCCAATCCCGGTTCGCCCGGGAGTTTTCGCGAGCCGAACGCCTGGCGGAAGACAATCTTGCCGCCGTGCCCGATCTGCAGCACCGCCCCCGGCATCCGGGGCGTCGCGATCGCGTCGTTCACCAGTCCGGCGACCGGTGTGAAATCACCCTCGGGAACCACGTTCTCGGTGGTGGTAGCCGGTGGCCCCGGGGTTGCCGGTGCATGTGGGGTTGCCGGTGCGGGTGGGTTCGCCTGGGTGGAGATCACCGGCGGCGGCGCATGTCCGCATGACGGAACCGCGGCGAGGCCGACGATCAGGGCGCCGGCGGCACAGGCCCGGGCGAGCCGCGCTCCTGACGTCGTCACCCGGTCGACGTTAGCCGGGGTGTCGACAAGGCGTCATCACTGAATCCGGAGATTCGTTGCACGGATCCGACGGGTACCGCAAAATATTGTCACGCAAAACAAATTTTTGGGCATCACCACGTATACGCAGGACGCTTCGTCCGCCGCTGAAGCCGAGGAGGTGGGAGGTGAAATTGGACCTCGCCGTGGGCCCGCGAACCCTCGACGACGTCCAGGAGGCTCTGGACACCTTCTGGTCGCGACATGATCACGTGCCGTCGGGTGTCCGCGTGCAGGTCGGGATCGCAGCCGCCGAAATAGCCGCCAACATCATCGAACACGGACGCGCCGCCGAACTGCAGATGGAGATAGAGGTTCACCCCAACGAGGTCCAGGTGGAGTTCACCGATAACGGTGATCCCACGGAGATCGACCTTTTCGCGATTCAGATGCCTGACGAGACGGCCGAGGGGGGCCGGGGCCTGGCGCTCGCACTGACGGCGCTGGGTCTGCTGGCGCATTTCTGCGACGAACTCGGCAACCACTGGAGGCTCGTGAGCAAGGCATTCCCCAGCGCAGGAACACCCCGCAGAAACGGTCATGACATCCCAAACCCCTGATCGCGCGGCCGAGACGACCGCCCAGAAGGTCGGCCGCGTCGCGCTCGGACTGTTCATGATCGTCGCCGGCACCGGTCACCTGACCTTCGCCCGCGACGAGTTCAAGGCTCAAGTACCCCCCTGGTTCCCGGTGCCCGTGGATGCTGTCGTGCTCGCCTCCGGAGTGGCCGAAATCGCTCTGGGCGCAGCGATGATCGTGATGAGCAAGCGGCGCGCGGTTGTCGGACTGCTCCTGGCGGCGTTCTTCGTGGCGGTATTCCCCGGCAACATCGCTCAGTGGATGCACCATCGGGACGCGTTCGGCCTGAACAGCGATCAGGCCCGCCTTGTTCGTCTCTTCTTTCAACCCGTGCTCATCGCCTGGGCGTTGTGGTCGACCGGAGCCTGGCGCCTGCTCGGCCGGGCGTACCTGATCCGATCGGACGATCGAACGCGCTAACGCCCGGTGTGCGACGATCGATACCGAATCAGAGGCCGCCGTCCCGGCGAGCACGTGAGAGAGGATCGGCGGATTCATGGACCAACGGCGCCGCGCACAGACCGCGGCCTTCACCTGTTCGGTCCTCGTCGGAGCCGCCCTGGCCGGTTCAACCCCGGCTGCTGCCGATCCGACGGACCCCGCCCCGACACCGACGCCGGCAGTCATCTATCCGACGGATGCGCCGCCTCCGCCGCCGCCCCCGGTGTCCAGCAACCCGATGACGCCGCGCCAGCCCCCGGTACCCGCGGCACCTGCCGCACCCCCGGTACCCGCGGCGCCTGGCGCACCCCCGGCCCCCGCG
>CAISDL010000101.1 GCA_903884065.1 uncultured Actinomycetes bacterium
CGGAGGTGTGGGACCACGTCGCCTCCGGTCCGCCCGACGACGTCGCGAAATTCCGCGACGAACTGCGTTGGCAGGAGTACGCGCGGCATCTCTACGCCCGCGTCGGCACCGCGTCGCGCCGCTCGCTGCGGTATGAGGCACCCGAGCGCAACGCCGCTGGCGCACAGACGAATCCGTGGAACAGCGACGCGGCGTGCCTGCAGTCCGCGTGGTCGGAACTGGTGAGCGAGGGCTGGCTGACCAATCAGACCCGCATGTGGCTGGCGTCGCACTGGAACGTGCGGGAGGGCCTGGGCTGGCGGGACGGCGAGGACCTCATGTACCGGCACCTGCTGGACGGCTCACGGGCCGCGAACCGCCTGGGTTGGCAGTGGACCGTCGGAGCGCTCACCGGAAAGGCCTACGGCTTCTCTCGCTGGCAGGTCGAAAAGCGCGCCCCGGGCCTGTGCGCCACCTGCCCGCTGGAACGCAGCTGCCCGATCGCCGACTGGCCGCCCACCGCAGAGCGGGCCTCGTTGGGGCACACCGATCCGCGGTTGCGCCGCGATGACGACCCTCAGGCCACCGCCGGCCCAGCAACTGTCGCTAAATCGGCTGAGCCGCAGGCCATCTGGATGACTGCGGAGAGTCTGAGCGATCGCGACCCCGCCACCGCGGCGTATCCGGAGTTGCCGGTCGTGTTCGTCTTCGACGAGCCATTGCTTCGGAGACTGCGGCTTTCAACACGCCGCTTGGTCTTCCTCGCGCAGTCGCTGGCCGATCTGGCGACCCGCCGGGAGGTGCAGCTGTGGCGGGGCGACCCTGTCGAGGTTCTGCAGGGACGATCTCTGGCGGCGACATTCACGCCGGTTCCAGGCTGGCGGTCCCGCGCGGCCCGCGTCGACGTGGTGTCAGTGCACCCGTGGCCCTGGCTCGAGCGCCCTCGTGCCGGTTCGGTGGCCTCCTACTCGGCGTGGGCCACGAGCCGTCGCTGAAGGCGGGTGCTGCGGCCCGGCGCGCGTAGCTGAGGTCGTCGGCTGGGCAATACTCCTCGGGTGAGCCCCACCCCGTCCGGCGCCGTACGAGCGGTCCTGGACGAGGGCGTGTTCTGCGCCGTCGCGACCATGACCTCCCACGGCCCGCACTGCACTCCGCTGGTCTTCGCATCTCATGCCGGACGGCTGTGGCTGAGCACGTCGCGCCAATCTCTCAAGGCTCGGACGTGGAAGCGTGATCCGTCCATAGCGGGGCTCGTGCGCCACGGGGGCCTCGCCGTCACCTTCAGCGGAGGGGTGACGATCTACGACGCCCTCGACGCGCGCACCTGGGCGGGGGCAGTCGCCGGCGCACCCGCGATCGCCGGCGCGTCGGCCATCTTCAGCCGCAAGAATGGGCGTTTCTTTGCCGGCTACGCGGTCGACGCGCACAAGGTGCCGCTGTCGTGGACCCTGCCCGGCCGGGTGCTGGTCGGAGTGGCTCCCGAACGCACGGCCCTGCTCGACGACGACGGGGTCCGCGAGCGCCATGGCCGGTGGGGCAACGAACCCTCTTCCCGCAACACCTTTCGGCGTACGAAGGGCGACGACCCCCTCGGTGACCTACCCGATGACGTGTCAGCGCTGCTAGGAACCGAGGGCCGCGGTGCGCTGACGATATGGGGAGACGGGGGCCCGGTGGTGCTGCCGGTCGGGTGGCGCGTGGACGGTGACGCGCTCTACGCCGCGCTTCCCGCCGAGACGCTCGCCCTCGCCGGCGCCGCGGAGCCCGCCGTTCCGATGGCCCTCACGATCGACTACGCATCGGAATGGCGCGCGAAGGACATGGTGGGCGCGATGCTGCAGGGCCAAGGCGCGGCCTTCGTCGACGGCGTGGTCGGCGGCGGCGCCGCGTCGATGCGCGGCCTCGCCGACGCGATCGCCCCGGGGGCCACGGCCCTCGTCCGGATCAGCGTACGACGCTCGGTCTGGTGGAAGGGCTGGTCGGTCGGGAGCGCCCGACGGCGGAAGTGAAGGCTCGGCATCGCCGCCACGCTCAGGAAACGCTGAGTCAGCCGAATTCTCGGCAGGCAGAATGTCAGCGATGGAGCGCAGATGAGCGGTGTGCCGGACCCGTCGACCTTCATCGCGGCGAACGGCGACCGGTTGCGGGTCGTGCCGCAGCGCGGCTTACTGGTGTGACGGGCTGGCTGTGCCACGGCCCGTGGGGGCAGCGGGAACGACGGGCCCGAAACCCCGAGGGTTGCCTTCGGCCGCATCGGCCCTCTTATGCGCCCGCGCCGGTGAACTCATGACTTGACTGGACATGTGCGTACTGCCAATGTAAGTACATGACTTCAATGAAAGACGATCGCCTGCAGCTGCGCGTCGACGCAACCTCCAAGCGGCGGCTGGAGGAGGCTGCCGCCGAGGCGCACCTGAGCGTTTCGGCGTTCGTGCTGCAGGCCGCCAGCCAGGCCGCCGACA
>CAISDL010000102.1 GCA_903884065.1 uncultured Actinomycetes bacterium
CGATACCCCGCATGGTCTTGCGCAGGATCTTCCCCGATCGGGTCTTCGGCAGGGCGGGGACCACGTCGACGGCACTGAAGCAGGCGACCGCACCGATGGAATGGCGCACTGCGGCAACGAGTTCGGCTTCCAAGCCGTCAGACGAGGCGCCCGACTTGAGCACGACGAAGCCGCGCGGCACCTGACCCTTGATCTCATCGGCCACCCCGACCACCGCACACTCGGCCACCGCCGGATGTGCGGCGACCACGGCCTCGATCTGCCCCGTCGACAACCGATGGCCGGCCACGTTGATGACGTCGTCGATACGCCCCATGACGAACAGGTAGCCGTCGTCGTCCAGATAGCCGCCGTCGCCGGTCAGGTAGTAACCCGGGTGCTCGCACAGATAGGAGGCCTCGAACCGGGCGTCATCACCCCACAGGGTGGGCAGGGTGCCGGGCGGCAACGGCAGTCGGATGCAGATGGCGCCCTCCTCGCCCGGTTCGCATCCCGAACCGTCGGCGTGCAGGATCTGCACGTCATAGCCCGGCATCGGCACCGTCGGCGAGCCCGCCTTGAGTGGAAGGTGTTGCACACCAACCGGATTGGCGGCTATCGCCCAGCCCGTCTCGGTCTGCCACCAGTGGTCGATCACCGGGACGCCGAGCACCCGGGAAGCCCATGCGTAGGTGTCGGGGTCCAGGCGCTCGCCGGCCTGGAACAGATAGCGCAGCGACGAGAGGTCGTAGCGGCTCAGGTGCGAGGCCTCCGGGTCCTCCTTGCGGATGGCGCGCAGGGCCGTCGGTGCGGAGAACAGTACGGCGACTCCATGCTCGGCGACCACCCGCCAGAACGCGCCCGGATCCGGCGTGCCGATCGGCTTGCCCTCGTAGAGAACCGTCGTCGCGCCGGCCAGCAGTGGCGCGTACACGATGTAGGAGTGGCCCACCACCCAGCCGACGTCGGACGCAGCCCAGAACACCTCACCGGGTCCCACGCCGTAGATGTTGCGCATGCTCCACATCAGCGCGACGGCGTGGCCGCCGTTGTCGCGGACGATGCCCTTGGGCTTCCCGGTGGTACCGGAGGTATAGAGCACGTACAGCGGATCGGTCGCGGCCACCGGCACCGGGTCGACGGGCGCGGCCTCGGACATCAACTGTTCCCAGTCGTGGTCGCGTCCCGCGACGAGATCGCAGCGTTGCCGTTCCCGTTGGACGATCACGCAGGCGCGGGGCTGGTGGCCGGCACGGGTGAGTGCGTGGTCGAGCATGGGCTTGTACTCGATGACGCGGGTCGGTTCGATCCCGCACGATGCGGAGACGATCACGGTCGGCTGGGCGTCGTCGATGCGGGTGGCCAGTTCGTGGCTGGCGAATCCGCCGAACACCACCGAGTGCACCGCGCCGAGTCGCGCGCACGCGAGCATCGCCACCACCGCCTCCGGGATCATCGGCAGGTAGAGCACCACCCGATCGCCTTTCGCGACCCCGAGCCCGCGTAGCACCCCGGCGAAACGCGCTGTCTGATCAAGCAATTCGCGGTAGGTATAGACCCGCTTCGATCCGGTGACCGGTGAATCGTAGATGAGCGCGGCCTGATCGCCCCGGACGTCGATGTGACGGTCCAGGGCGTTGGCGCAGGTGTTCAGTTCGGCGTCGGGAAACCAGCGGTAGAAGGGCGGGTTGTCGTCGTCGAGGATGCGTTTCGGCTTCCTGGTCCACGACACGGCCTCCGCCGCCTGCGCCCAGAATGCGGCCGGTTCGTCGAGGCCGGCCCGGAAGATCTCGCGATATTCGCCCACGGCTAGCACCGTAGCGCTGCGGCCGTGCCCAGGCTGCCGCGCCGGGGTTACGCCTTGGCGATGACGTTCTCTCCGAACCACTCCAGGTTGCGGATCTTGGCGTCCAGCGGCTCGGTGTCGGGGCCCTCGATATAGGGGATCCGGAAGCCGACGATCACGTCGGTCACACCCTTGTCCTCCAGCCGCTTGACCCCGTCGACGGTGAAGCCGTCGATCGAGATGACGTGGATCTGGAAGGGCTTGTCGGCGGTGCCCTCTTCCGCCCGGTAGCGATTGAGCTTGGCGAGCAGCTCATCGAGATCCTCGTTGCCGCCGCCGTGCATCCAGCCGTCGTTGCGCGCGGCCCGCCGCAGCGCCGCGTCGGCGTGCCCGCCGATGAGAATCGGGATCGGTTCGGTGGGGGCGGGTGTCATCTTGATCTTGGGGATGTCGTAGAACTCGCCGTGATACTCGAAGTAGTCACCGGAGGTCAGACCGCGGATGACGTCGATGCACTCGTCCATCCGCTTTCCGCGTCTGGCGAACGGCACGCCCATGATTTCGTAGTCCTCCGGCCAGGGGCTGGTTCCCACGCCCAGCCCAACCCGGTTGCCGATCAGGGCCGCCAGCGAGCCGGCCTGCTTGGCGACCAGGGCCGGTGGCCGGATCGGAAGCTTGAGCACGAAGAAGTTGAAGTGCAGGTTGGTGGTCACCGCACCGAGTGCCGCCGTGATGATGAAGGTCTCGATGAAGGCCTTGCCGTCGAGAAACTCACGGTTGCCATCCGGGGTGTACGGGTACTTGGCATCGGACTCGAACGGGTAGGCGATGCTATCCGGGATCGTCATCGCGTGATAGCCCGCGGATTCGGCCGCTTTGGCAAGCGGGATGTAATAGCTCGGGTCGGTCATCGCCTCGGCATAAGTGAATCGCACCAGCCGATCCTAGAACGTGTTCTATTTCTCGTCGCCGGTTTAGATCCGCACGTCACCGACACGCAATGAACCGCAAGAGGGAAGCCCGGTTACTCGCCGTCTTCCCCCTCGGGACCGGCGGTGGCGGGCGTGAGGGCGTCGTTCCAGACCGAGGTCGCTCCGGAGTGGCCGATTCGGTAGACCTGGAATGCCGTCGCCCCCGAGGCGACGACCACGAAGACCGCGATCACCGCGGACAGCACGGACGACAGTGCCTTGCCCCGACCGGCCCGCACGTGTGTCACCGTCAGCAGGATCGCGGCGACCAGCAGAGCAAGCGCGAAATAGATCATCGTGTCGCCCATTTCGGCGTGCTTCTCGACCAGTTCGGACTCCTCGATGTGGTGCTCCAGCCACTCGCCGGACTCGGTGGTCAGAGGAACAAGTGCCGTCGTCGCCGCCGCCAGTGCGAGTACCAACCACACCAGGCGCTCCCGGGCGGCCGGCCACACCGCGCACAGGATCGCCAGGGCTGCGGTGAGCGGGGCCAGGACCACGATGAAGTGGACGAGCAACGCATGGGCGGGAAGCCCGTTGATAGTCGACATTGGGCGAATGCTACAAGGCGGATGCCTGTTAGGCGTGGGTCGACGTGCCCTGACAGACTGGGGGTTCAATCTGGGGGTTCAATGAGGTATCTACGGTGGGGGCTGCTCGCGACAACGGTGATCGCGTTGATCGCCGGCGGTGTCGCGTGGCTGGCCGGCGCACCGAACGTCGCCGACGCCTGCTGGGCGGCCGGCACGGTGGCCGCGTTGGTTCCGGCGACCTGGTGGGTGATCGCAGGATTCCGGCAGGGGCGGTTCGGGGTCGACGTCCTCGCGGTGATCTCGCTGGCCGGTGCGCTCGCCGTTCGCGAGTACCTGGCGGGTGCGCTCATCGGGGTGATGCTGGCAACCGGGCAGGCTCTCGAAGCAGCAGCCGAGCAGCGGGCCACCAAGGATCTGCGCGCCCTCCTGGACCGGGTGCCGCGCACCGCCCGGCGGCGTGACGGCGACGACTTCGAGGTCGTCGGGCTGGACGAGATCGTGGTCGACGACGTGCTGGTCGTCGGCTCCGGTGAGGTGCTGCCGGTCGACGGCCTGGTGGTCTCGGAGTACGCGATCATCGACGACTCCGCGCTGACCGGAGAGTCGGTCCACGTTCGCCGCGAGCAGGGCGAGTCGGTGCGCAGCGGAAGCGTCAACGCCGGCGGGGGGTTGGAGATGCGGGCCAGCGCCACCGCCGCCGACTCGACCTACGCCGGCATCGTGCGGCTGGCGAAAGAGGCCGCCGCCGAGTCCGCCCCGGTGGTGCGCCTCGCCGACAAGGCGGCCGCCTGGTTCGTCCCGGTGGCGCTGGCGGTGTCCGGGCTGGCGTGGCTGCTCAGCGGGTCGGCCACCCGGGCCGTCGCCGTCCTGGTGGTGGCCACCCCCTGCCCTCTTCTGTTGGCCGCGCCCGTCGCGATCGTGTCGGGGCTGTCCCGGGCGTCCCGGATCGGCGTGCTGGTTCGCGGCGGGGGTGCGCTCGAAACACTCGGCCGAGCAACGACTTTGGTGCTCGATAAGACCGGGACGCTGACCTCCGGGCGCCCCCGCGGAACCGATGTGGTGACCGCACCGGGCTGGACGGTCGATGACGTTCTGGGTCTGGCTGCCTCAGCCGACCAACTCTCACCCCATGTGCTGGCCGTCGCGATCGTCGAGGAAGCCAGGCTTCGAGGGCTGTCGCTGACCATGCCGACGCTGACCGAAGAGGAGGCCGGCACCGGGGTGTCGGCCCTGGTCGACGGCCGCAGGGTGCACGTCGGCAACCTCGATATCGGTTTGTCCGACTCCTCCTCGTCGCTGCGCTCCGCATCGTCGTCGGACGGCATCGGATCGTCCGACTCCTCCTCGTCGCTGCGCTCCGCATCGTCGTCGGACGGCATCGGATTGTCCGACTCCTCCTCGTCGCTGCGCTCCGCATCGTCGTCGGACGGCATCGGATTGTCCGACTCCTCCTCGTCGCTGCGCTCCGCATCGTCGTCGGACGGCATCGGATTGTCCGACTGGACGGCGTCGGTGCTGTCCCGCGCGTCCCTGGACGGTGCGGTGATCGCCTGGGTGCGGGTCGACGGAGTTCTCGCCGGAGCGATCCTGCTGGCCGACCCACTGCGTGCGGACGCGCCGCGGACGTTGCGCCGGTTGCGCGCGGCCGGCATGACCCGGGTGGTGATGCTCACCGGTGACCGTCCGGCACCCGCGCAACAGATCGGCACGGTGCTGGGTCTCGACGAGGTCGCTGCACAGCAGACTCCGGCCGACAAGGTGGCCCGGGTGCGGGCCGAACGGGAGCGGGCGGTCACGGCCATGGTCGGCGACGGGGTGAATGACGCACCCGCACTGGCCGCCGCCAACGTCGGCATCGCCATGGGCGCGCGCGGCTCGACGGCAAGCTCGGAGGCCGCCGACATCGTGCTGACGACAGACCGGCTCGACCGGCTGGCCGATGCCATGCTGATTGCCCGCCGGTCGCGGCGGATCGCGGTGCAGAGCGCGGTCGTCGGGATGGTTTTGTCCTTGGTGGCCATGGGGTTTGCGGCGTTCGGGCTGCTGGCGCCGGCTGCGGGTGCGCTGCTGCAGGAGGGGATCGACCTGGCGGTGATCCTCAACGCGCTGCGGGCGTTGCGCATCGACCACGCCGGGACGCACCCGTTGAATCGCGATGCCGAGGAACTCGTGCGTCGGTTCGCGGGCGAGCACGACCGCATGCGCGACGACCTGTCCATCCTGCGCGACACCGCCCAGCAGGTGTCCGCGGGCGAGCGCGATGCCGCCCTGGTGACCCTGCGCGCCGCCGACGGCTTCCTGCAGGACACCCTGCTGCCGCACGAGGATGCCGAGGACGCTGCGCTCTACCCCGCGTTGGCCCGCCCACTCGGCAGCCCGGAGGCCACCGCGACCATGAGCCGCATGCACGCCGAGATCCACCGGCTGTCCCAACGGCTGCACAGCCACCGGGAGATCGCCGAGGAGGCCGCGACGGTGACCCCCGAGCAGTCCGATGATCTGCTGGCGTGTCTGTATGGCCTGCACGCCGTGCTCCTCCTGCATTTCGTGCAGGAGGAGGAGAACTATTTCGTGCTCGCACCGGCTGCCGCTGCCGAGCGATGAGCGCGTGACCTGGCTGACCCGCAACGTGCGGGTGCTCTCGGCGGTGTCGTTCCTTCAGGACGCCGCCAGTGAACTGCTCTACCCGCTGCTCCCGATCTACCTCACCGTCGTCCTCGGTGCCCCTCCTGCTGTGGTCGGTGCGATCGAGGGCGCAGCCGAGGGTGCGGCGTCGATCACCAAACTCGCGGTCGGCCCACTCGGTGACCGGTTCGCCAAACGGCCGTTGATTGCCACCGGCTACGGCATGGCTGCGCTGGGCAAGGTGATCGTCGCCGTCGCCGGTACCTGGTCCGGCGTCCTAGCCGGCCGCGTCGTCGACCGGCTCGGCAAGGGGGTTCGCGGCGCGCCGCGAGACGCGCTGTTGGTCGACGGAGTCGAATCATCCAATCGCGGAAAGGTTTTCGGCTTCCACCGCACGATGGACACGTTGGGGGCGGTGGTCGGGCCGCTGATCGGGCTGGCGGGCTACGAGTTGCTGGATCACCGCATTGCACCCCTGCTCTACATCGCGATCGTTCCCGCGGTGCTCTCGGTACTGCTGATCTTCCTGGTGCGGGAAAAGCCGAAGGCCGGCCCGCGGCCGCCGCGTCAGCCGATCCTCTCGGGCATTTCCGGCGGCCTGAGGAGCCTGCCGGGCCGGTTCTGGCAGGTGACCGTGGTCGTGGTGGGTTTCGGCCTGGTCAACTTTCCCGACGCATTACTCCTGTTGCGTCTGCATGAGATCGGCTTCGGCGTGGTCGCGGTGATCCTCGCCTACGTCACCTACAACCTGGTCTATGCGCTGGGCAGTTACCCCGCGGGTGTGCTTGCCGACCGGCTGCCGCGGTCGGCCGTATTCGGTGTCGGGTTGGTGTTTTTCGCCATCGGCTACATCGGCCTGGGGTCGACCCGTGACCACCTTCTCGCCTGGGTGCTGATCGGTGTCTACGGGGTCTTCACCGCGTGCACCGACGGGGTGGGCAAGGCCTGGATCTCGTCGCTGGTGGGCCCTGACAGGCAGGCCAGCGCCCAGGGGGTGTTTCAGGGCGGCAGCGGCCTGGCCATCCTGGTCGCCGGGATCTGGGCCGGACTGCTGTGGGGCGCCGACGGGCGGCTGCCGCTGTTGATCTCCGGCGTCGTCGGGGGCTGCTTCGCGGTGGCGTTGCTCGGACGGTGGGCGCTGCGGGCGTCTCGTTAGGCTCACTGCCATGCGCTCGATCCACATCATCGGCATCGGGGCCGGTGATCCGGACTACGTCACGGCGCAGGCGGTCCGGGCGCTCAACGACACGCAGGTTTTCTTCGCCATGGACAAGGGCGAGGCCAAAAGCGATCTGGTGGCCCTGCGCCGGGAGGTCTGCCGGCGCTTCATCACCGATCCCGGCTACCGCTTCGTCGAACTCGCCGACCCGCCGCGCGCCGCGGACGGTGACACGGAGGGGTTTGACTATGGCCGCGCCGTCGCCGACTGGCATGCGGCCCGGGCACGATTGTGGGCCGACGCCATAGAACGCGAACTGGAACCCGACGGGGTTGGCGCATTCCTGGCCTGGGGCGACCCGTCGCTCTACGACAGCACGCTGCGGATCCTCGACGAGGTGGTTCGTCACGTCGAACTGCGTTACGACGTGATTCCCGGCGTCACCGCTATTCAGGCGTTGACCGCACGGCACCGCATCCCGCTCAACGACGTCGGCGAGCCGGTGCTGATCACCACCGGGCGCCAACTCCGCGCGCACGGGCTCTCCGGTTCGGCGGTGGTGATGCTCGACGGCGAATGCGCGTTCCTGGGATGTCCGCCGCAGACTCGGATCTGGTGGGGCGCCTATCTGGGCACTGCTGACGAAATCCTGGTCGCGGGCACCGTGGGCGGGGTCGGGGAGCGCATCGCCGCAGTGCGCGCCGATGCCCGCGGGCGCCACGGCTGGATCATGGATACCTACCTGCTGCGCGCGTGACATGATCGGTCCCATGGGTTTTCTCTTGCGCGCTTCGTTCACCGGACTCGCACTGTGGGTGGTGACGCTCATCGTTCCGGGCATGACGTTCGTCGGCGGTAGTTCGACCCTGCAGAAGGTCGGCATCATCCTTGTCGTCGCCGTCATCTTCGGATTGGTGAACGCGTTCATCAAGCCGATCGTGCAGGTGCTGTCGATTCCGCTGTACATCCTCACGCTGGGGCTCTTCCACGTGGTGATCAACGCGCTCATGCTGTGGATCACCTCATGGATCACCGACCACACCACGCACTGGGGACTGCATATCGACAAGTTCTGGTGGACCGCGATCTGGGCGGCGATCCTGTTGTCGCTCGTCGGCTGGGTGCTGTCGGTGCCGTTCCGCAGCGCCGAGCGTGTGCTGAGCTGACCCGGGTCGAATGCCCGAACTCCCCGAGGTCGAGGCACTCGCCGATCATCTCCGCGCCCGCGCGGTCGGCACGACGGTGCAACGCGTCGACGTGGCATCGCTGTCGGTGCTCAAGACCTTCGACCCGCCGGTGGCGGCCCTCAACGGGCGCCCGGTCACCGGCGCCCACCGGTGGGGCAAGTATCTCGGAATGCAGGCCGGTGATCTGTTCCTGATCACCCATCTGTCGCGGGCCGGTTGGCTGCGATGGTCGGACAAACTGAGCCCCGCCCCGCTGAAGCCGGGTAAGGGGCCCATCGCGTTACGGGTGCATCTGGCGGGCCAGTCGGGCCCCGCCGAAGGTTTCGACCTCACCGAAGCCGGCACCCAGAAACGTCTGGCGGTGTGGCTGGTCCCGGATCCGCGCGAGGTCCCGGGAATCGCGAAGCTGGGCCCGGACGCCCTGGCGCTCAGCGCCGCACAGCTGGCAGAGTTGTTGGGTGGCAGCAGCGGCCGCATCAAGACCGTCATCACCGATCAGTCGGTGATCGCCGGGATCGGTAACGCCTACAGCGACGAGATCCTGCACACCGCGAAGCTCTCACCGTTCGCGACGGCTTCGAAACTCACCGAGTCGCAGGTGGCCGCGTTGCACGACGCCACGGTGTCGGTGCTCGCCGACGCCGCCGGCCGTTCGGTCGGACAACAGGCGGCAACACTGAAGGGGGAGAAGCGATCCGGCCTGCGGGTGCACGCCCGCACCGGGCTGCCGTGCCCGGTTTGCGGTGATACGGTGCGAGAGGTGTCCTTCGCCGACAAGTCGTTTCAATACTGCCCGGGGTGTCAGACGGGCGGCACGGTGCTGGCCGACCGGCGGATGTCGAGGCTGCTGAAATGACCCGGCCCCCGAGAGTCCGACAGCGCATCCTGATCACCGGTGCGAGCTCAGGGCTGGGTGCCGGGATGGCGCGGGCGTTCGCCGCCAGGGGCCGGGACCTGGCGCTGTGCGCCCGCCGCGTCGACCGGCTGGTGGAGCTGAAAGCCGAACTTTCGCAGCGCTATCCGGGTGTCACTGTCGTGGTCGCCGAACTCGACGTCGATGACCACGCGAAGGTGCCGGAGGTGTTCGCCGCATTGGCCGGTGAACTCGGCGGTCTGGATCGTGTGATCGTCAACGCCGGCATCGGCAAGGGCGCCCCACTCGGCACCGGGAAGCTCCGGGCCAATAAGGCGACGATCGAGACCAACCTGGTCTCGGCACTGGTGCAGATCGAGACGGCGCTGGAGATCTTCACGAGGCAGGGCTCCGGGCACCTCGTCCTGATCTCCAGCGTGCTGGGCAACAAAGGGGTTTCCGGGGTGAAGGCGGCGTACGCGGCTAGCAAGGCGGGACTGTCGTCGCTGGGCGAGTCGCTGCGTGCTGAATATGCTTCCGGCCCACTACGAGTCACCGTCATCGAGCCGGGCTACATCGAGTCCGAGATGACCGCCAGGACCGCCAAGACCATGCTCATGGTGGACAACGCGACCGGAGTGGCGAAGATGGTGGAGACCATCGAACGGGAGAAGGGCCGCGCGATCGTTCCCGGCTGGCCCTGGGTCCCACTGGTGGCCATGCTCAAGGTCCTGCCGCCGCGATTCACCAAACCCTTCGCCTGAGTGGCGCCCCGCGACACAATGAGTCAATGAAGACGAAGACGATCTCGATGGTGTTCGCGGGCGCCGCTGTCGCTGCGCTCGCATGGGCGGTGCCGGCCGACGCCGACCCGGATTGCTACAACCCCGATGGCAGCCCCTGCAATATCGTCACCGACGACGGGGCCAGTGGGGCGATTCCGGGCGGGCCCACCGGTACCGCGGGCCCGGGACTGGTCGAGGGATCGATCCCCGGTGGACCCTCCGGTGAGGTCACCCCCGGTGAAGTCAGCGGATGCATCCCGGGGATCGGCTGCATCGACGTTCCGCGCTGAGGCGCGTACATGCCGGCCCCTGTGCCGAACGTCGCTCTGGCGCGTCGCTCGGCGCACGCCGTCGCTCTGGCGCGACGCTCGCGGCGGGCCGGGGGCGCCAGACGACCTCAGGCGGTGCGGCCGCGCTCCTCGCGGTAGCGCCGCACCAGTGCGTCGGTCGAACTGTCGGACTGCTCGGCCGGCGAAGCGTCCTCGGTGATCACCGGCAGTAGTGCCTTGGCCTGGGTCTTACCCAATTCCACGCCCCACTGGTCGAACGAGTCCACGCCCCAGATCACTCCCTCGGTGAAGACCTCGTGCTCGTAGAGCGCGATCAGTTGGCCCAGCACCGACGGGGTCAGCCGGGTGGCCAGAATCGACGTCGTCGGCTTGTTCCCCGGCATCACCTTGTGCGGCACCACTCCGGCCGGGGTCCCTTCGGCCGCGATCTCGTCGGCGGTCTTGCCGAACGCCAGCACCTGTGTTTGGGCGAAGAAGTTGCTCATCAGCAGGTCGTGCATGCTGCCCGAGCCGTCGGCGGTGGGCAGGTCGTCGGTGGGTTGGGAGAATCCGATGAAGTCGGCCGACACCAGTCGGGTGCCCTGATGCAGCAGTTGGTAGAAGGCGTGCTGGCCGTTGGTCCCCGGCTCACCCCAGAAGATCTCGCCGGTACCGGTGCTGACCGGGGTGCCGTCGGCCCGCACCGACTTGCCGTTGGACTCCATGGTGAGCTGCTGCAGGTAGGCGGCGAACCGTGCCATGTCGTTCGAATAGGGAAGGACGGCACGGGTTTCCGCGCCGAAGAAGTCGGAGTACCACAGTCCGATGAGGCCCAGCAGCACCGGCGCGTTGGACTCCAGGGGCGCGGTGGCGAAATGGCGGTCGACGAGGTGGAAGCCGGACAGGAAATCGGCGAACGCCTCCCGGCCGATGACGGCCATCAGGGCGAGTCCGATCGCCGAGTCCACCGAGTACCGGCCGCCGACCCAGTCCCAGAAGCCGAACATGTTGGCGCTGTCGATGCCGAATTCCTCGACCAGTGTCTTGTTCGTCGAGACGGCGACGAAGTGTTTGGCCACCGCGTCGTCGCCGAGTGTGTCGGTGAGCCAACGGCGTGCCGCGGTGGCGTTGGTCAGGGTCTCCAGGGTGGTGAACGTCTTGGAGGCGATGACGAAAAGTGTTGTGGCCGGCTCGAGTCCGTCGAGCTTGGCGACCAGGTCGGCGGGGTCGACGTTGGACACGAACCGCGCCGAGATGCCGCCGTCGGCGTAGTGCCGCAGCGCTGCGTACGCCATCGCCGGACCGAGGTCGGAGCCGCCGATGCCGATGTTCACCACGGTCTGGATGCGCTTGCCGGTCGCCCCGGTCCACTGGCCGGAGCGCAACCGGTCGGTGAACTCGCCCATCGCGTCGAGCACGGCATGGACGTCGGCCACCGCGTTCTGTCCGTCGACCTCGAGTGCGGCATCCCGCGGCAGGCGCAGGGCGGTGTGCAGTACGGCCCGATCCTCGGAGGTGTTGATGTGCTCGCCGGCGAACATCGCGTCGCGGCGCTGCTCCAGGCCGGCCGCGCGGGCCAGGTCCACCAGCAGCGTCAAGGTCTCCCGGGTCACCCGGTGCTTGCTGTAGTCGATGTAGAGGTCGCCCACGGTCATCGTCAGTTCCCGGCCGCGGTCGGGGTCCTCGGCGAAGAGCTGTCGTAGGTGCTTGCCGGCGATCTCGGCGTGGTGGCGGGTCAGTGCCTTCCAGGCGGCACTGGCCGTGATGTCCTCAATCTCGGCGCTCATTCCCCAGACCCTATGCGGCAGTAGGTCGTGATGGGGTAGATCATTGACCTATGGCTAACTCAGATGTCTCGCGCGTGTTGGCGTCGGTTCCGACCGGCTTGTGGATCGGCGGGGAGGAGCGCTCCGCGGCGTCGACCTTCGATGTGACCAACCCGGCCACCGACGAGGTGTTGTTGTCGGTGGCCAACGCGACGGCCGCTGACGCGATCGCCGCCCTCGACGCCGCATGCGCGGTCCAGGAGACCTGGGCCGCCACCCCGGCCCGGGAGCGCGGGGAGGTTCTGCGCTCGGTGTTCGAGACGATCATCGCCAAGGCCGACGACATCGCCACGCTGATGACGCTGGAGATGGGCAAGGTCGTCGCGGAGAGCCTGGGTGAGGTCAAATACGGCGCGGAGTTCTTCCGTTGGTTCGCCGAGGAGGCGGTCCGTATCGGCGGCCGGTATACCCCGAGCCCGGCCGGCACGGGTCGCATCGTCGTCACCAAGCAGCCGGTTGGGCCGTGCTACGCGATCACACCCTGGAACTTCCCGTTGGCCATGGGGACCCGCAAGATCGGGCCCGCCCTCGCGGCGGGCTGCACGATGATCGTCAAGCCTGCTCAGGAGACACCACTGACCATGCTGCTGCTGGCCAAGCTGATCGGTGACGCCGGACTGCCCAAGGGCGTGCTCTCGGTGCTGCCGAGCGATCAGCCGCGGGAGGTGACCACCGCACTGATCGAGGACGGCCGGTTGCGCAAGATGAGTTTCACCGGTTCGACCGGGGTGGGCAAGGCGCTGCTCAAGCAGTCCTCCGACGCGCTGCTGCGGACCTCGATGGAACTCGGCGGGAACGCGCCGTTCGTGGTCTTCGACGACGCCGACGTCGACGCCGCCGTCGAGGGCGCGATGCTGGCCAAGATGCGCAACGGTGGCGAGGCCTGCACGGCGGCCAACCGGCTTTACGTCGCCAATCCGCTGCTGGAGGACTTCACCGACAAGTTCGTCAAGAAGATGGGCGAGATGAATATCGGCGACGGGCTGGACCCGTCCTCCAAGCTCGGTCCGCTGGTCAATCCCAAGCAGGTCGCCTCCGTGCAGGAACTGGTCAACGATGCCGTCGAGAAGGGCGCCAAGGTGGCCGTCGGCGGTCAGGCCCCCGGCGGCCCCGGCAATTTCTACCCTGCCACGGTGCTCATCGACGTCCCGCCGAATGCCCGCATCCTCAAGGAGGAGGTATTCGGTCCGGTCGCCCCCATCGTCGGCTTCGATACCGAGGAGCAGGGCATCGCCGCCGCCAATGACACCGAGTACGGGCTGGCGGCCTACATCTACACCGAGTCCCTCGACCGGGCGTTGCGGGTTGCCGAGTCGATCAACGCCGGCATGGTGGGCGTCAACCGCGGAGTGATCTCCGACCCGGCCGCGCCCTTCGGCGGGGTCAAGGAGTCCGGCTTCGGTCGTGAGGGTGGCATCGAGGGCATCGAGGAGTACCTCGACATCAAGTACATCGCGCTGACGAAATAGACGCCCGCGGCCCAACTCGACGAATTGGCGGGTTCTACTCGCCAATCCCCGCCCAATTGTCGGTTTGGGCGCGAGGTGAGGTGTCGGGGGTCAGTGCCCGAGGCGACCGCGGCCCATCCGCAGCAGCAGCATCGCCAGGTCCTTGCCGTCCTGGCCGAGCTCGCTGTAGCGCTCGATGACCTTCATCTCGCGGCTGTGCACCAGACGGGTGCCGCCGGAGGCCATCCGGACCTTGCCGATTGCCTGGGACACCTCGGTCCGGCGCTTCACCGCGGCCAGGATCGCGGCGTCCAGGCGATCGATCTCGCCGCGCAGGTCGTCGATGTCGGTGAGCTGATCAGTCGTCATGTCGTCGTCCTCGTCGTCGTGTGGGGGTTGTGGTCTCATTCCGCTGTTCTCATTTCGGACCGGGCCTCACACCAGCGACGGCGAATTCACACGCTGAGTCTGCCATCCCGTGGCGCGCCTGCGCAAAGGCCTGTCGGCCGACGGCGGTAGGTTGGGACGGACATGAGTGTGCAGGTGACTGACTGGCCACCGGTCGGGCCATCCCCGGGACCGGCCGAACTGCTCGACGGCTTGAACCCGCAGCAGCGTCATGCCGTGTTGCACGAAGGCGCCCCGCTGCTGATCGTCGCCGGAGCGGGCTCGGGCAAGACGGCGGTGCTCACCCGCCGGATCGCCTACCTGCTGGCAGCCCGCGACGTCGGACCAGGACAGATTCTCGCCATCACCTTCACCAACAAGGCCGCCGCCGAGATGCGCGAGCGGGTGGCTGCCCTGGTCGGCCCGCGCGCCCGCAACATGTGGGTGTCGACCTTCCACTCCACCTGCGTGCGCATCCTGCGCAACCAGGCCTCGCTACTGCCCGGGTTGAACTCCAACTTCTCGATCTACGACTCCGATGATTCCCGTCGCCTGCTGCTGATGATCGGCCGCGACATGGGCATCGACGTGAAGCGCTACTCGCCGCGGCTGTTGGCCACCTCGATCTCCAACCTCAAGAACGAACTGATCACGCCGGAACAGGCAGTCGCCGCGCTGGAACCGGGCGCTGACGACCTTGCCCGCATCGCCGCCGAGGTCTACGCCGAATATCAGCGCCGCCTGCGCGCCGCCAACGCCTTGGACTTCGACGACCTGATCGGCGAGACGGTCGCGGTGCTGCAGCGCCACCCGCAGATCGCCCAGTACTACCGGCGCCGTTTCCGGCACATCATGGTCGACGAGTACCAGGACACCAACCACGCGCAATACGTCCTGGTGCGCGAACTCGTCGGTGTCTCCGCGCCCGACACCGACACCGTCGCGCCCTCGGAGCTGTGCGTGGTGGGCGACGCCGACCAGTCGATCTACGCGTTCCGTGGCGCGACCATCCGGAACATCGAGGACTTCGAGCGCGACTTCCCCAACGCCACAACGATTCTGCTGGAACAGAACTACCGTTCCACCCAGACGATCCTATCGGCGGCGAACTCGGTGATCGCCCGAAACAGCGGCCGGCGGGAGAAGCGGTTGTGGACCGATGCCGGCGATGGTGAGCTGATCGTCGGCTATGTCGCCGACAACGAGCACGACGAGGCCCGCTTCGTGGCCGCCGAGATCGACGGCCTCGTCGACCGCGGGGAGATCACCTATAACGACGTCGCCGTCTTCTACCGCACCAACAACTCCTCGCGCGCCCTGGAAGAGGTCTTCATCCGCGCCGGTATCCCCTACAAGGTCGTCGGCGGCGTTCGGTTCTACGAGCGCAAGGAGATTCGCGACATCGTCGCCTACCTGCGCGTGCTGGACAACCCGGGTGACATGGTCAGCCTGCGGCGCATCCTCAACACGCCCCGCCGCGGCATCGGCGATCGCGCCGAGGCCTGTGTGGCGGTCCACTCCGAGAACACCGGATCCACGTTCGCCGGCTCGCTGACCGCCGCGGCCGAGGGCCTGGTGCCGATGCTCAACACCCGTTCGGAGAAGGCGATCGCCGGGTTCGTCGAACTGCTCGACGAACTCCGCGGCCGCCTCGATGACGAACTTGGCGACCTCGTCGAGGCGGTGCTGGACCGTACCGGATATCGCCGGGAACTCGAATCCTCCAACGACCCGCAGGATCTGGCGCGTCTGGACAACCTCAACGAATTGGTCAGCGTCGCACACGAATTCAGCGTCGACCGCGCCAACGCTGCCGCGCTGGGTGAGGACGACGGTGATGACGCGGGAGCCGATGAGGACCTACCGCAGACCGGGACGCTCGCCGAATTCCTGGAACGCGTGTCGCTGGTCGCCGACTCCGACGACATTCCGCAGAACGACGCGGGCGTCGTCACTCTGATGACGTTGCACACCGCCAAGGGCCTGGAGTTCCCGGTGGTGTTCGTCACCGGCTGGGAGGACGGCATGTTCCCGCACATGCGGGCGCTGGGCGATCCGGGCGAACTCTGCGAGGAGCGCCGGCTGGCCTATGTCGGGATCACCCGTGCCCGGCAGCGGCTGTACGTCAGCCGCGCCAAGGTGCGTTCCTCCTGGGGTCAGCCGATGCTGAACCCCGAGTCGCGCTTCCTGCGGGAGATACCCGAAGAGCTCATCGACTGGCGCCGCACCGACACCGCGTCCTCGCCCGCGTCGCTGAGCGCCCCTGTTGCCGGGAGGTTCGGCCCGCCGCGTTCGGCGCCGGTGCGGTCCGGGGCCGGCAAGCGGCCACTGGTCGTCCTGGAACCCGGCGACCGCGTCAATCACGACAAGTACGGGCTGGGCCGTGTCGAAGAGGTGTCCGGAGTGGGGGAGGCGGCGATGTCGCTGATCGACTTCGGCAGCGCCGGGCGGGTCAAGCTCATGCACAACCACGCGCCGATGCAGAAGCTGTAGTTCGGGCTCAGCCCCGGGCTACCAACGCGTGCTCACTGGCCGCCGGCGTAGGCCCTCGCCACGCGGGTGACGAATTGATAGACGCCCTCCTCTTCGGGCGCCAGGGGTCCGGGCCGGGCGTGCGGCGAACTCAGACCCCGTTGGACGGATTCGCACGCCGTCCAGTCCTGCCGATTGGTGAGATCCCAGAAGTCCACGGCATAGGAGGCATCGAAATCGGGACGCTCGACCGCGTCTTTGGGAAACGCCCACGCGCATTCGACATGCGTGCGGTCGACGGCCAACGGCGTCATCCGGTGTGTCATCACGTAATCGGGGTGCAGGCTCACCAGCAGATTGGGGAACCCGACCAGATACATCACGGTGCGCAGTTCCTGTTCGGAGAGGCCCTTGATCGCAACCCCGCCGCTGCGTCCGGTCAATGACATCGTCTCGGCTTCGTCGATCATCGACATCCAGCCGCCCATCCAGTCACCGGGAAGCTCGACGTTATCTCCGCTGGTCGGCGGGCTGATCCGGGACAATTCGGGGTGGATCGACGGACAGTGGTAGCACTCCTGGTAGTTCTCGACGATCACCTTCCAGTTGGTCGCGAGTTCGTAGGAGTGCCGCGCGACGACGGTGAGATTCTCCGGCCGGTAGGGGCTGACGATCTCCTCGGTTCCGGCGACATGATCGGCGAAGTCGCCGTCCTGGCCGCTGGGATCGACGAAAAGCCAGCCGTGCCAGTCGACCAGACGCAACTCGGTCAGTCCGAACTGTGCCGGGTCGAACCCGTCATGCCGGTCGAACCCCGGCGCATTCCGCAACGTGCCGTTGAGCTTGAACGACCACGCGTGATACGGGCACACGATCCCCCGCCGCTTGGTGCTCGCTCCGCAGGCCAGCAGTTCGTGCCCGCGATGCCGGCAGACGTTGGCGAACGCCCGCACCACGCCGTCGTCGCCGCGGACCAGCAGGACGCCGTTGGCGCCGTAGTCGACAGCCCGTTGCGCGCCTACGCCGTCGAGATCGCTCGCATGGCCGACGCAATGCCATCCGGAGAAGATGTTGCGCTGCTCCCACTCGAAGACTTTCGGGTCGACGTAGGCCTCGCGCGGCAGCATGCGTGACGTGCCGAACGGAGCCAGCGCCGCGGCCAGGTCGTCGGCGGGGACGGGTGCCGGTTCGAACTGTTTGAACACACAGTCAGCCTAGTCGGCGGGGCTGAACCGGTCCAGAGCTGTCGCGGTTCAGGCCTCGCCGGCGAAGCCGGCAATACCCCGGTCGGTCGTGGTGTCACCCCGGGTCAGTCGCCGGTAGACGAGGTAGCCGACGGTGACCGCCACCAAAGCGGCGACGAGCAGCAGAGTGGCCAGCGCGTTGAGCGCCGGAGTCGGTGCCGAGCGCGCGCTGTTGTAGATCTTCACCGACACCGGTTCGGTGGCGGAGGTGCCGGACAGATAGCGCACCAGGACGAAATCGTCGATCACATCGGCGAACACCAGGACCGTGCTGGCGAAGATCGCCGGAAGCAACATCGGCAGCGTCACGCGCCGCAAGGCCGCCAGCGGTGAAGCCCCGAGATCCATGGCGGCCTCTTCATAGTGGCTGCCGATGGTGGCCAGTCGCGCCCGGACCAGCACGGCCGGGTAGGCGATCTGGAAGGTCACCAATCCGAGCACCTGTGCTCCGGTGCCCAGTCCGATCGGCAGCGGCAGCGAGGTGACCACGAACAGCAGGGCGACGGCGAGCAGCACCTCGGGAAGGACGAAGGACACCAGCATGAGCAGGTTCGCCCCGGCCGGCAGCCGGCCCCGCCACCGGTCGATCCCGATCGCGAACATCACTCCGAGTGGA
>CAISDL010000103.1 GCA_903884065.1 uncultured Actinomycetes bacterium
CCTCCTGCGGGACAGGCTTCTCCGCCTGATGGCCGAGGGCGGCGAGACTCTCGACTGGTCGGCGGTGGGAGGCCTGGCGGCACGCGACGCAGGACTCGGGGAACCGGGCGCTTCGGCCGCGCCGACACCGACCGCGAACAGATGATGTGGTGATAGCGTTCGCCGCGGTAGCGAGTCTTCCTGAAAGGTGACGTGTTCCATGGGTGCAATGAAAGCGGTCGGTTCCTTTTCCGCGTTTGCCGTGGATGAACCGGATGCGTTGCAGGACATTGTGGTTGACGTTCCACACCTGCGTCCTCACGACGTTCTGGTGCGTGTTCTCGCGGTATCGGTCAACCCGGTCGACGTCAAACGCCGCCGCGGTCTGGCTCCGTCGGAGTCGCCGACGATTCTGGGACACGATGCCGCCGGGATTGTGGAGGCTGTCGGTCCGGAGGTCACGACGCTGTCCGTTGGCGACGAAGTCTGGTACGCCGGTGACGTGACCCGGCCGGGAACCAATGCCGAGTTCCACGCCGTCGACGAACGGATTGTGTCGCGCAAGCCATCCACGCTGTCGTTCGCCGATGCCGCGGCGCTTCCGCTCACCACCATCACCGCGTGGGAGACACTCTTCGAACGTTTCCGGCTCAACGTTGACTCCACGGGCACCTTGCTGGTGTTGGGCGCTGCCGGCGGTGTGGGTTCGATCATGATTCAGCTTGCCAAAGTGCTCACCGGCGTTCGTGTCGTCGCCACAGCCAGCCGGCCCGAATCACATGATTGGGTCCGGCGCCTCGGCGCGGACGCTGTGGTCGATCACAACGATCTGCAGGAGCAGGTTTCCCGGGTCGCCCCCGAGGGCGTCGACTATCTGTTCACACCGCATTCGGCGGGCGGTATCGAGACCTTCGCCGCGATCATGCGGCCGTTCGGACACATCACCGCGATCGACGAACCCGAGGGCCTCGATCTTCTTCCGCTGAAGGCCAAGAGCATCGCCTGGCACTGGGAGTTGATGTTCACCCGTTCGCTGTTCGACCACGACATGATCGGCCAGCAGCGACTGCTGGCGCGCACCGCCGACCTTGTCGATCGCGGGCTCATCACAACGACAGCGACCAAGACGATCTCAGGGCTCGATGCCGAGGGAATCCGGGAAGCGCACCGCGACGTCGAAACAGGGCGGACGATCGGGAAGGTCGTTGTCTGCAGACAGTGAACGTTCGCTGTCCTGTTCACGGGACCGAAATAGCCCATGTTCGGTCCACCCGGCACCCGGCCATGAAGGCACACAGCCCGGCGAAGCCCTTCTCCCCCTCGCCACTGACACAAAGGGAATTCCTGAGACCCATTCGGTCATCGGGCTGCTCGCACTGTCATTGCAGAATTAGACCAATATCAGCTGCGAGCCCCCGCCGAGCGGCCCGGAGGGTGGCGTCAGTGAATCGCTGATCAGTCGGGCATACACCTTCCACCGCGGCAGCACTTGAGCTCAGCCGGCCGGGGTCCTCCACTCGACGAGGTCATCCTCGACGTCGCGGTAGGCGACACTCATCGGGGCGGCGCCCGTGACATCGAAATAGAACTTCCCGGTCACCGATCCCGCCGGGGGTAGCGGGGCCGGGTTGACGGCCAGTGGGCTAGCCACGTTCCACAGAACCGGGTAGGAGTCGGAGTCCGACCGGGCGAAGAATCCGGCGATGACCGGAATTCCGCCGTCGGCGAGTTCGGCGGTAGCGGTCGCTTCCCACAGCGAGCCCCGCGACAGGTAGGGGATCGCGTCCGTGCTGGGCCGCAGGTCGCGGATGGTCCATTCCTGGTCGATCTCCACGTCTACGCCGTTCTCGATGTCAACGAGGTCGACGTCCGCGGTGCCGCCGAGGTCGACAGTCTCGGCAGCGGCCTCAGCCGGGGCCACGGAGTGCAGGGCGAGAGCGCAAAGAGCGGTGGCTCCGAGAGCCTTCGATCGTGTCATCTGCGGAATCCCCTTCGCTTGCCTGGAGACTGACGGCAGCCGCCATTTGCGGAAGTATGTAACACTACTTTTATATCATGAATGGAAGACTGGCTCATGCCGGGCGGAAAGTGGCCGGGCGCCGCCCAGGATGAGCGACTCCTGCGGTAACGGCTCCAATCTCGTTGCCGGGACCGGCGATCTCGGCACCGGCGGTTCCCCCGGGAGCGGCGGCGCTAAGGGCGGTAACGGCGGCAACGGCGGCAACGGCGGTACGTTCACGCCCTGAGCCGCCCGTGCCATCTACGGGCACCTTGTGTAATCGGCCCTCTTTCCCGCGGGAACGCGGGGAGGGGGGCCGATTCCGTGTCGCGGGCGGGGCCGGGGGAAGGGCACACCGACACCGCGGGCATCCTCGCGGCGCGGTGGCCTCCAGTCCGGGGCTCAGCGCCGAGGTGAAGGACATAGCGCGGGGGCTGTCCGCGGAGGCCGTCGGCATCCTCGGCGGCCGGTCCGCGACGCCGCCCAACTGGCCCCCCGCACCACGCTGACCGGGCAGGAGTTGCCGCCGCTGCTGGCGGCGACCGCCAGAGGGTCGAGTGGAGCAGACTGCACGCATGAATATCCCACCCGCCCCGCCACCCGGAACGGCATGGGTCGGTGAATGGGACGCCGACTACGGCGACCGCATCTACGGAACTGACCCCATCGCGATCGGCACCGCCGCCGCACTGCTCACCGGCATCCAGGACCTCAACGGAACCACCGTCAGCGGCATCGCCCTACGCATCCAGGGCGCCACAATCCCCGACCACCCACATCCAGCAATCACCACCGATCTCACACCAACGCAGGCCCGCGAACTCGCCCACACACTCACCACACTCGCCAACCAAGCCGAATCAATGGACGGACTGCGGAGGTGGCTGCCGCCATGCTGAAGGACCGCTGGAATGGCTCGCGCCCGCTTCCTCTGGGGTTTACCTGTTAGGAAAGGGAATTCGAGAACCTGCTGCTGCTGCTTGCGGGCGGCGGGGGGTGCACCGGGACTAACCCTGCGGGGTCCTAGTATCCGAGCCTATGGCCACTCCTCAACGCGTCCACATCACTCACGAGTTCAAATCCGACCCCCGGACCGTGTTCGACAAGCTCGCCGAGCACGAGAACCTCGGCCCGGTCTTCGGTGCCAAGATCACTCGCGTCAGCGACGGCGCTACCTCGCGCAACGGCGTCGGCTCGGTTCGCCGCATCAAGATTGGTCCGCTCCCGGCGTTCGAGGAGACCACGACAAGGGCCCAGCCGAACACCCTTATCGAGTACAAGATCACCAAAGGCAGTCCACTGAGCGGCCACTGGGGCCGCCAGGAGCTGACACCGACCGCAGGCGGCGGCACAAGGCTGGACTACACGATCGGTTTCGACTCAGCGGTACCCGGGCTCGCCGCCGTGGTCGGCAAGGTGCTCGCATCCGCGATCAACAAGGGTCTGCCGAAGCTCACCGACTGACCACCTATGTCCACTCTCACATGGTTAGGCGTACCCGGCGATGAGCGGGCATGGACGGCGCTCGGTTTCGTCGTCGACGGGGGAGGATTCACCGTGGGTCGGGTCCGTTGCAGCATCGGCGGAAGCGGCTGGGGATTCGACGAGATCCATTCGGATCCTTCCGTTCTCGGCGTATCGACCGTCACATGTCCCGCGGCCGCCCCGGCCACGCACCCCTGTGGGGTTACCGTCGTCGACCACGTCGTGTACACAGTTTCGGATCTGGACTCAGCGGTCGACGCACTCAACGCGGTGCTGGGCTCAGCGCCGCGCAGGCGCTTTCACCCACGAGGGCCGGAGGGTCCGGAGATGGCCTTCTATCGTGTCGGTGAAGCCATCATCGAGGTCGTCGCGAGTGGTCGGGAGCCCGCACTCATTGGCTTGGCACTGAAAACGCCGGATCTGGACGCCACGGTGGCACAGATCCGCCTCTGCGGTGGACCGGTATCCGACCCCAGGCCGGCTGTGCAGGGTGGGCGGATCGCATCGGTCTGGAGCGAACATCTCCAATGGGGTCTGGCAGTCATGGGCACTTAGCATCATCGCCACCACCGGCGGATGTTCGTCCTCGGCCTTCCGCTAGAAAATGAAATACGCAGGTCAGAAGGAACCTAAACTGCTGCACTCCAGCGCTTCCGCTCATCTAAGGACAATGCGAGTTCGGTGCGGCGCCCTGTCTGCGCAGACCGCCGGCCAGCGTCGATGACGGCCATCACGGCGAGAATCTGTTGTGGAGGAACTGGATTGGGACCTTCCGCGGTGATCGCGTGTTGCAGTTCGCGGTAGTAACGCAGTTGGTTGCCCGGCGGCGTTGGGCGGCTCGTCTGCCGACCGGCAGCGTCGTAGAGGAGCATGTCGTCGGAATCCTCGCCCCAGCCGGGCGCACCGGGCAAGACGCCCGCCCTGAGTTGATCCTCCTGAATATCGCTGCGGTGCTTCACCACGGTGCCCGCCGTGCCGTGCGCGATGAACCGGGTGTGCGCCCCTGCGGCGACCATGCTGCCGTGCAGGACCACCCGACGGCGCGGGTAGTCGAGGATGACGTGCGCCCAGTCATCGGTGCGAGATCCAGCGCGCAGGCAGCCGAAATCGGCGGTGACCGCTTCGGGCAGGCCGAACAGTTGCAGCGCCTGATCGGCCAGGTGCGGGCCGAGGTCGAACCACAACCCTGCACCGGGGCCGGGGTTTTCCCGCCACCGGTCGCGCGGGCTGGGACGGAACCGGTCGATGTGGGACTCGAAATGGGCGACCTCACCGATGAGGCCGTCGTCGATGACCCCCTTGATGCCCAAATAGTCGCTGTCCCAGCGACGGTTCTGGAACACCGACACGATCCGCCGACAACGATCGGCGGTGTCGACGACCGCACGAGCATCCTGCAACGACAGTGTGAACGGTTTGTCGACCACGACGTGATGCCCTGCCGTCAACGCCGCCTCCGCGAGCGCCCGGTGCGTGTCATTGGGCGACGCGATCACCACCAAGTCCACATCACCGCGGGCGATGAGTCCGTCGGCATCGACGACGTGGACACTGGGATGGTCGGCGTGGACATCGGCGGCACGTGACGAGGCGACGGCGACGAGTTCCAGACCAGGCGTGGCGGTGATCATCGGGGCGTGGAAAGTCTTGGCCACGTAGCCGTATCCGATCAGACCTACCCTCACGGTGCCGTCAGCGCCGGACATGGCTCTCCTTCCCGCCGAAACATATGCTGCTCTGCAAAGTCTTCGCACCCCCGGATGTACCGAACATCCGGCCCGCTAATTCGAATCGGCGCCCAGTCGAAGCTGGGGCCGTCCTGTCATGACGTGGGGACCAGTGCTCCGGTGAGGTGGTCGTAGGCGACGTTGCAGTGCAGGCGGACGCCGGTGACGAGGGTGTCGTCGTCGGCGTAGAAGCGCGGGTTGTGGTTCATCGCCATGCCACGACCGCCGGTGATCGGGCGGGGATTGCCGTTGTCATCCAGTTCGGTGTCTTGGACACCGAGGGTGACGTAGAGGCCGCCGTAACGGTTGACGAATTCGGAGACGTCGTCATAGCCGAGGGTGGCTTGGGTCTGCACGACTTTGTCGGCGCCGACGACACGCTGAAACGTCGGCAGTCCGGCGGCGAGCCAGGGTGGCTCGTTGTGCACCGCGGGCACGTTCTGCAGATAGTCGACGGCGGATGAGCAGTTGTAGGCCTGCGCGCAGTGCTCGGCCAGGGTCTCGAGCCGCTTTTGCACGTCGGCCATATCGGATTCGACCGCGCAGCGGATGGTGCCCCACAGCGTGGTCGTCTGGCCGATGATGTTGAACCGTCCGACGTCTTCGACATGGCCGATGCTCACGGTGACTGGGTCGAATGCGCTGATCTGACGGTAGAGCTGCCCGATGCCGGTCAGGATGGCGCCGACCGCCGGCATGGTGTCGATCCCCGCCCAGGGGGTGGAGCC
>CAISDL010000104.1 GCA_903884065.1 uncultured Actinomycetes bacterium
TCGACCTGTTCGTCCAGAACAACGAGATCTTCGGCACCTACATGTGGATCGCCTACCGACTGGCCCCGGTCCCGGAGTTGGTGCAGCCGATCAGCATCACCGGCACGCCGGCGCTGAGCCTGCTGATCCACGTCGTCAACGCCGCCATCGCACTGGCGGTCATCGCCCTGATCGACCGGGCCCGTCCCGGCCTGGCAGACGTCGGGGTCCCCCGCCGGGTCCTGACGTGGTCGCTGGCGATTCCCGTTGCGGCCGTAGCCCTCTGGACCGCCGCCAGCCTGCTGATCTATCGCGACGTGAGCAACCGGATGGGACCCGACGTCCGGGTCGCGGCGGTGCAGCCCGGACTGGACAACGCCACCCCGGGCACGCTGATCTCGGTCGGCAACGTCACCCCCGGGCGCACCGAGGACCAGCGTATCGCCGACCAGATCGCCCAACTGACGGCGATGACGCGCGACGCGGCCGCCAAGGGCGCCACAGTCGTTGTGTGGCCGGAGGAAACACTCAACTACGACCCGCGGGTGGAGCACACCGATTGGATCCCGGCCCTGGTCCGCCAGACCGGGGTGTACCTGGCGATGGGCTTCACCCCCGACTCCACCAACGGCGCCGCACCCAACACCGGCCTGCTGTGGAGCCCGCAGGGCGAGGTCACGGTGGTCTACTACAAGACCAAGCGGGTGATCGTCGAGGGTGAGAAGTTCACGCCCGGAAACGTTTACCCCACCGTGGAGACTCCGCAGGGCGTGCTGGGCATGATCATCTGCTTCGACATCGACTTCCCCGACGGCCCGGCCCGCAAGGTGGCGCGCGACGGGGCGCAGATGATCCTGGCGCCCAGCATCGACTTCGCCTCCGTCGCCGATGTGCGCGCGGCGTCAACGGCGTTCCGCGCCATCGAGAATCGCGTCGCCATGGTCAAGGCCGACGTCGCATGGGACTCGGTGATCGTCGCGCCCAACGGCCGGGTGGTGGCGAGCACCACCGTGCACAGCGAACGCGGCGGCCAGGCACTGCTGGTGGCCGACGTCCCCCTGGGCCCGCGCGGGGCGCCGTTCACCCGCTTCGGCGGCGTGCCGTTCCAGTGGCTGACCTACCTCGCCACCCTGCTGCTGATCGGGGCGATGGAGGTGTCCTGGCGGCTGCGCCGGGCGGCCAAGCGGGAAGCCGCCCACGCCGCGCAACCCGCAGACTAAGCCGCGACGTCCTTGCGCGGGCGGCCCCGGGGCCGCTTGCGGGCCAGGACCGTCCCGCGCTCCAGGATCTCCCCGCCCCACACACCCCAGGGTTCGGCGCGGTCCAGTGCGGCGGCCAGGCACGCCCGGCGGACCGGGCACGCCCCGCACAGCGTCTTGGCGCGCTCGAGGGCGGCGGGGTCCTCGGCGAACCACAGGTCGGGATCACCGTCCCGGCACGGAATAGACATCTGCTTCTCTCATTTCCACTGTCGGACAACAAAAAAAGGCCACGGACGATCTGTCCGTGGCCTGGGTGCGTGCGTTCGTTCTAGATGACGCTCCAGTCCACGGACGGGCGGGCGGCGGCGTGATGCGCGGCGGCAGCGATCATCGTTCAGCCCTCCTCGAGTGGTGGATACGTCGCTCCCGAGGGTAACGGGGGCGGCACAGGTGGCACAAACTATTTTTTGACCTGCGGTTATTGCTCCGCACAGCAGGTCACCAGACCGGCGGCGCCGGCGTCCTCCGACCTGGAGCTAGGTGTACTGGGACATGACGTTGGTAGCGGGCGTGTTGGCTTGATGTGAAGAGAACCTCCGGGTGGGGTGTGGCTTGTCTAAGGCCCACGACCCATCGGAGGTTCTCGTGTCCCACCGTAACGCCCGTACGACGTTTCA
>CAISDL010000105.1 GCA_903884065.1 uncultured Actinomycetes bacterium
ATCCGCATCGGCTGTCCGTGCGGCCAACGGGCCATCGCGGCACGGGTGGCCTCCGCAATGATCGGCACATAGCCGGCCAGCGCGTTGCCCAGCAGTGGCGGGGCGAGCAGTCGCCGCCTCCGCAGATGCTCAGGCTCCTCCTGAACGAACATCGACCGGTCGCCGTAGATGGCCCCCGCCGGCCCCACGCCCGCACCGCCGAGCAGGACGTCGGGCTTGGCGGCGAACACCTGCTTGGCCAGCGCCGGATCGCCCACCGCCACCACGGGCCCGTATCCGAGGACGGGCAATGCCACTACCGGCCCGAGCCGCCGGACGGCGTGTGCCACCAGTTGCTGGCCGCCCAGTCCGTAGGCCGCCGCGTACAGACCGCCGAAGATCGGTGCGAGTGGCTTCGGCGCAGGCAGTGCCGGTGGACGCATGTCAGCCACCATCCCATATTTCGGCAATCCCACAGGTACCTTCGTGACGTGAGCATTCGCCCGTTGCGCCAATCGGTGCGCCCCAGCCCGGTGTTCCTTGCCCTAGTCGCCTTCACCGCCGCGGGCGGGGTGCTGGCCTGGACGGCGGCTCAGTCCACCGGACCGGCGGCGCGCGCCGGAGTGTTCGTCTTCGTGATCGGCGGCTGGCTGGTCTCGCTGTGCCTGCACGAGTTCGGCCACGCCTACACCGCCTGGCGTTTCGGCGACTCCGACGTCGAGGCGCGGGGCTATCTCACGCTCAACCCGCTGAAGTACTCCCACCCGCTGTTGTCCCTGGGCCTGCCCCTGTTGTTCATCGCCCTGGGCGGGATCGGCCTGCCGGGCGGGGCGGTGTACCTGCGCACCGGCTTCATGACCCCGCGCCAACGCACCCAGGTCAACCTGGCGGGGCCGTTCGCCAACTTCGTTCTCGCGATCGTGCTGCTCGGCGCCACCCGGCTTTTCTTCAACCCCGAGCACGCGGTGTTCTGGGGCGGTGTGGCATTCCTGGGCTTCCTTCAGGTCACCGCGCTGGTGCTCAACCTGCTGCCGATCCCCGGCCTGGACGGCTACGCCGCACTCGAGCCGCATCTGAGCGAGTCCACCCGGCGCGCGCTGGAACCGGTCAGGCAGTACGGGTTCATGATCCTGCTGGTCCTGCTGATCGCCCCGGGGCTGAACAGATGGTTCTTCTCCGGGGTGTTCTGGGTTTTCGACCTGTTCGGGGTGTCGCGCGGGTTGGTGGGGTTCGGCAGCGAGTTGACCAGATTCTGGTCAGCCTGGCTGTAACCGGCCGACCCGGCACAACATATACGGCAGCGGACCCCCTCAGCCGCTGCCGTATTCGATCAACGTAGCTATTGGCGTACGGCTGCCCCTAGGGCCTTAGGTAACTATTGACCGTTGACGTTGGTTAGGCCGGACGGATGCGCCCAAGTACCCGCCGATCCGCGGTGACGTCGGGGCCAGCGTTGCGATCATGGACCATGCCCCGATGGGGCTGCTAGCTCGTGGCGCACGCCGCGGAGGTCCGCGTGGACCGTGGTCGTTCCCGTCCTACCGGCGGATACGATCGGGGCGGTCGCTCTCGCTCTCCTGCACGACTGGCCCGGCTCGATGTGGACGTTGCTGGGCACCGCTGCGGCGGTTCTGACCGCCGGGTGGTACCTCGCGTCGCTCACTTCCAGCCAACGCCGCACCGCCTCGGCGTAGGTCCAACTATGTTTATCGAGAATTGGCTGCACCAAAACAGAGCGGAACCGAAAGGTGGTGAGTTGCTCGACAACCATTGGCTCACCACTGTTGAGACAACTATTCAACTGCGCACGGGGTGCAGCGAACGAGAGAAGATCGCGGCACAAGCCGTCGAAGTTCGAGCCGATTTGTGGGCTCCTGTCGACGCCGTCCCGAATCCGCATTCCATCGAGCACGTTGTCAACTACAGGACTGTTCTGACCGCCATCCGCGAATTAGAAAATGGCCAGCACCACGAGTGCCTGGAAACGTCCATTCTCAGGCTCATGACGAGTCTGTTCGTCATTCCTGCAGTAGCGATTGCTGCAGTCTCCATGCGCAAACCCCACGTGTATTCCGGCCAGGCGGTACCCACCATTGCCTTGACCCTGACCCGCGCGAACTGGGACCGGATGAACTGGTGATTACCGGGATCGGGGCTGTTGCCGCTAACGGAACCATCGGCCTGGGCAACTGGCTGCCGTGGGATATCCCCGACGAACTGGCCCACTTCGAGCAAGTCGTGACCGGCGGCGCGCTTGTCGTCGGACGACTGACGTATGAATCGATGGACGTCGTGCCGGTAGACACGTTCGTGGTGAGCCGGCAGCCGGAGCTGACGGTTCGACCGGGTTGCGTGGCCGCAGACTCTGTGGAGGCCGCACTGGTGGCCGCACATGCCACCGGGAAGCCAATATTCGTCATCGGGGGCGCCAGCATCTACGGAGCGGCATGGCCATACCTCGATCGTTTCCTGCTTACCCACATCGAGAAGGAATTCGCCGGGGACACGTGGTTCCCGGCGATCCCGCTGAACCAGTGGCCGATTGCGACCGAACAACGACACACGCTGCATGAGACAAAGAGCCAGACCGATATCGAGTGCAGAATCGTCGAATATCGGAATCCCCACCCCCGCCGATCACCGAGAGTCTGAAACCACCGCGGCCGCGGATCCGTCAACGACCGATGGCGGCCCGGGGGCGGCCTTCCCAGGTCCTCGACACCTGCTTAGATTCCAGCCATGGGAGCCGGACACAGCCACGGGAGCGCCGACACGCGCGCCAGCCGGATGATCACGGCCTCGGCGATCCTGGGCGTGTTCTTCGTCATCGAACTCACCACCGCGCTGCTCATCGGGTCACTGGCGCTGCTGGCCGACGCCACCCATATGCTCACCGACCTGGTCGCGCTCTTCATGGGGCTGACGGCCGTCCTACTGGCGCGCCGCGGGTCGAAGTCGGCGGCCCGGACCTACGGCTGGCATCGGGCCGAGGTGTTCACGGCAGTGGCCAACGCCGTACTGCTCCTCGGGGTGGCGGCGTTCATCGTCTACGAGGCGATCGAACGTCTCGGCGAACCCCCGAAGATCCCTGGCTGGCCGATGATCGCGGTAGCACTGCTGGCACTGTTGGCCAACATCGCCGTGGTGCTTCTGCTTCGGTCGCAGTCCGAGAGCAGCCTGGCGGTCAAGGGCGCCTACATGGAAGTGGTGGCCGACGCCGTCAGCAGCGTGGGGGTGTTGATCGCCGGCATCGTGATGGTGACGACGCACTGGCCCTACGCCGACACCGTGGTCGCCATTCTGGTCGCGTTGTGGGTGCTGCCACGCGCGATCGCACTGGCGCGGGCGGCGCTGCGCATCCTGTCGGAGTCCTCGCCGAAGCACATCGACGTCGACGAACTGCGTTCCGCGCTGGCCGGGGTCGACGGTGTGACCGAGGTGCACGACCTGCATGTGTGGACGCTGGTGCCGGGCAAGGACATGGCCACCGCGCACCTGTCCACCAACGGCACCTCCGACCGGGTACTGGAAGACGCGCAGGCCATCCTGGCCGACCGCGGCCTCAAGCACGCCACGGTTCAGGTGGAACCGCCCGGATCGGCCCCGGACTGTCCGGCCCAGAACGATCTTTGAGTCAGCCGAGGCCGAGTTCCCGGCGGGCCGCCGGATCGCAGTCGTCGAGCAGGTCGAGGCAGCGGGCGAACTCGTCGGTCTCTCCGATGTCGTCGGCTGCCCGGGCCAGGGCGGCGACACACCGTAGGAAGCCCCGATTCGGTTCATGGGCGTAGGGCACCGGCCCGAAACCCTTCCAGCCGTTGCGCCGGAGTTGATCGAGTCCGCGGTGATAGCCGGTCCGGGCATAGGCGTACGCGGTGACGGCCTTGTCGTCGGCCAGGGCCTCCTCGGCCAATGCCGCCCAGGCCACCGATGCCGACGGATGGGCGCCGGCGACGATCACCGGGTTCTCGCCGGCCACCAGATCGGATTCCGCATCGGGGTCGCCGGGTAAGAGCACTGGCGGGGGGCCCAGGAGATCGCCGAAGGAAGTCATGGGCTCATTGTGCCGGTGTCGCCCGGAGTTGCTGCAGGCCGGTCGACGGACCCAACCGCTAGGGTCGACTGCAGACAAACTCCAGGAGGGTGCACCGCACATGTCGAACCCGTCCGGGACCGGCCACGACAACGCCGCCACGACCGGCGGAGCTGCGGGCTACCCACTGGATGCCGACAGTGACCCGGTCACCGAGGTGATCGAGATTCCCGGCGCCTCGGTGTCGGACACCGCCGAACGCCGTTACACCGCACCGGGTTTCGATGCGGGCTCGACACAGATCATCGACCGTCTGCCCGATGAGTCGGCGCCCACCGAGATCTTTTTCGCCGCGGGGCGGCCGCGGGCGCCGCAGGCCATTGCGCCCCGCAAAGCCGAGCGGCCCAGTTGGCGGGTCCCGATCATGCTCGCCCTCGCCGCCCTCGCTGCCGCCGCGCTGGTCGGATTCCTGCTGATCCACCGCGCCGACTCGGCCAAGGCCGCGCAGGCCGACGCGGTGCGCTCGACCATCCAGACGTTCGACACCGCGGTACGCAACGGCGACCTCTCGACGTTGCGCGGCGTCACCTGCGGCCAGACCAAGGACGCCTACGTCAACTATGACGACAAGGCCTGGGCGGACGCGTACTCGAAGATCTCCGAGGCCAAGCAGTACCCGGTGGTCGCCAGCATCGACGAGGTGGTGGTCAACGGCGACCACGCCGAGGCCAACGTCACGTCCTACATGGCCTTCGACCCGGCGACGACGTCCACGCGCAGCTTCGACCTACAGTTCCGCGACGATTCCTGGAAGATCTGCCAGTCGTCCTAACGCCCGATTAACCCGCCGAACGTCGACCCAGCGCCACACTCGGCGCCGAGCGTCGCTCCGGCGCGACGCTCGGCGGCGTGGGGCGGCTGGCGCCTCGGCTCGTTCAGCCCGCGGGACCCGATTTGCGGGCTTCACTCCCCTCGGCTGGCGCCTCGGCTCGTTCAGCCCGCGGACACACTCCGGCCGACGCTGCGCAAGTCGTTGCAAGCCTCGATGACCCGTTCGGTCATCCCGGCTTCGGCCTTCTTCATGTAGACCCGCGGGTCGTAGACCTTCTTGTTGCCGACCTCGCCATCCACCTTGAGCACGCCGTCGTAGTTGGTGAACATGTGCCCGGCGATCGGCCGGGTGAAGGCGTACTGGGTGTCGGTGTCGACGTTCATCTTCACCACGCCGTAGCGCAGCGAGTCCTCGATCTCGGACTTCAGCGATCCCGACCCGCCGTGGAAGACGAAGTCGAACGGCTGAGCGCCCGCGGCCAGGCCCAGCTTGGCCGCCGCCACCCGCTGGCCGTCGGCCAGCACCTCGGGCTTGAGCTTGACGTTGCCCGGCTTGTACACGCCGTGCACGTTGCCGAACGTCGCCGCCAGCAGGTAGCGGCCGTTCTCGCCGGCGCCCAGAGCGGCGACGGTCTTCTCGAAGTCCTCCGAACTCGTATAGAGCTTGTCGTTGATCTCGGCTTCGACGCCGTCCTCCTCGCCGCCGACCACGCCGATCTCGACCTCGAGGATGATCTTCGCGGCCGCCGCGTGCTTGAGCAGTTCCTGCGCGATCGACAGATTCTCGTCGATCGGCACGGCCGAGCCGTCCCACATGTGCGACTGGAACAGCGGATCCTTGCCGGCCCGCACCCGTTCGGCAGAGATGGCCAGCAGCGGCCGGACATAGGTGTCCAGCTTGTCCTTGGGGCAGTGGTCGGTGTGCAGTGCGACGGTGATCGGGTACTTGGCGGCGACGACGTAGGCGAACTCAGCCAGCGCCACCGCACCGGTCACCATCTCCTTGATGCCGAGCCCGGATCCGAATTCGGCTCCGCCCGTGGAGAATTGGATGATTCCGTCACTGCCGGCGTCGGCGAATCCCTTGATCGCCGCGTTAATGGTCTCCGACGAGGTGCAGTTGATGGCCGGGAAAGCGAAGTGGTGTTCCTTGGCGCGATCCAGCATCTCCGCATAGACCTCGGGCGTCGCGATGGGCATAGCGGGTCCTCTCTGTGCTGTCCTCGTCGGTTGTCACGTGGCTCTGGGAGGCAGTATGTCAAACCGCACCGGTATCTTGGGGCCTCATGACCACGACGGTGATGGCCCTGCCAAGCATCATGGACCCGATGTACTGGCTCGGCGAGGGCGGTCCGTTCGCCTCCGCGGTGTTGCCGGGCATCCTGATCATCGTCTTCATCGAGACCGGACTGCTGTTTCCGCTGCTTCCCGGTGACTCGTTGCTGTTCACCGGCGGTCTGCTGGCCGCGGCCCCGCACCCGCCGGTGAGCATCTGGACGCTGCTGATCTGCGTCCCCCTGGTGGCGGTGCTGGGCGATCAGTGCGCCTACTTCATCGGCCGCCGGATCGGCCCGGCGTTGTTCGACAAGGAAGACTCGCGGCTGTTCAAGAAGCACTACGTGACTGAGTCGCACGCCTTCTTCGAGCGGCACGGCGCCAAGACGATCATCCTGGCGCGCTTCGTGCCGATCGTGCGAACCTTCACCCCGGTACTGGCGGGCGTCTCCTACATGCGCTATCCGGTGTTCCTGGCGTTCGACGTCGTCGGCGGCATTCTGTGGGGAGCCGGCGTGACCCTGCTGGGCTATTTCCTGGGCAACGTGCCATTCGTGAAGGAACACCTTGAGCTGATGATCCTGCTCATCGTGCTGCTGTCGGTCCTGCCCGGGCTGATCGCCGTGGGGCGCAACGTGTTGCGCCGCCGCGGCGTTCTGCCCGAGGAGAGCTGAACCGCTACGGCCAGGTGCCGTTGGGGTTGGGGCCCGACAGCGTCGCACCCGGGACGGGCGTGTTCTGCAACGCACTCAGGCACAGCCCCAGCCGGCCGGGCAGGCACGGAATGTTGCCCGACCCCCCGTAGCTGTTGCTCGGGCTGTTCTGCGACCAGCAGACCCCGGTGATGGGGTCTTGCCACTGCCCGCCGGGGCACGGTGCGGCATCGGCGGGCGACGCGGTGATCGCCGGGGTCCAGATCAGCGCCCCGCCAAGAGCCGCAGCCGCCAGAAGTCGAGAAGCCGTGGATCGGATTGTCATGAGTGTCTCCGTGCGTGAGTTCAGTCTGGGCGGTCAGGACGGGACGGTGATCTGGGTCTGCGATCTGATGAGTTTGGCCGCGTCGAGGACAGCCTGTTCCTGTCCCTTCGGCGCCTCACCGTTCAACTGCAGGACGAACAGCGCATCCTTGCCGGGAATGACGATGGTCTGCTGCCCGACGGCCCGCGCCTGGCCCTCCCACATGTAGGTTCCGACGTAGTCGATCGCGTCGAAACCGCCGACCTTGTCGCGCTGCGGCGCTTCGCGCGGCTTGAAATCTGGCAGTTCGTTGAGCTGGCCGGGTGCCAATTCCAGGATCTTCTCCGCATCGACGTTGCCGGTCAGCTTGGAGCCGATTGCGTACATGAACGGCGGGTCGCTCGGGTCGACGGCCTTGCTGTAGATGATGGCGCCGTAGGCCCAGTCCGGCGTCTTGTCGCCGGCCGAACTCCAATCCGGCGGGAAGGGGAAGGCGATCGTCGGCGATCCGGGATCCCCCTTCTTGAACGGGGTCTCGGCGATCTTGTTGTCGACGATGTACTGGTGCAGGTTGGCACCCTGGGCCGGCTGTTCGATGTCCCCGCCGGACTCGCTGCCGTGGGCATCGCTGCCATGCGCCGGGGCCGGCGAGCCTGTCCAGATGGTCGGCGGTGCCGGCGCCGTGCCCGTGTAAGCCTGCTCGGTGGTCGGGGTGCAACCGGTGAGCACGCCACCCACCGCGACGATCGCCAATGCCCCCGCTGCCAACGCCGTGATGTTCTTCATCGGTCGCTTCTCCTTCGCCTCGCGTGCCGGGCTGAGCATAGCGACACCTCGGCAGGGTGCGCGCGCTTCGGCGCACCCGCAGCGGATACTGACTAGACGGGCTTCGTCACCGAGTACGCGGCCTCCATCAGCATCCAGCCCGACACCTGAACCGACATATCGCGCTCCGGACACACCGATTCGAAGACGGCGCCGTCGACCGAAGCCGACGACGCCCCACCGGCAGGCGGCACCTCCGCGATCCGGTCCCAGAAGGCGCTGAACAGCGGCAGACCGTCGACGTCGGCCCGGTTGTCCCACGCGGTCTTCGCCGAGGCGAGGACGATCGTGCGGGCGGCGTCCCGCGCCACGGCGTCTCCGGGCAGGTCGGTGGCCGCCTGTGCCAGGTAGCGGGCGGTGATCCCGGCGAACAGTCCGCCGTCACCGCCGCCGGCACCTTTGAGAACGCCTTCGGGGGCCATGTTCTCGGCTATCGCCTCGACCAGTCGGGCCACCCGGGTGACGTGGCGCGAATCGCCGGTACGCACGGCCAGTTCCGTCTCCAGGCCGACCACGACGCCCTGGCAGTAGGTGTACTGCGCACGCACAAGCGAGCCGGCCTTGATGCCGTCGAACACCAGGTGGGTTTCCGGGTCGATCAAGGTGTCGTCGATCCAGTCGGCCATTTGTGTGGCCCGGCTGACGTTGCCGTAGCGGGCCAGGAAGATCCCGGCCGGACCGTTGGCCGGGGCGTTGAAGAACTTGTCCTGTTTGCGCCAGGGGATGCCGCCGCCCTCGGCGGGAGACCAGGAGTTGACCAGTTGGTCGGCCAGGGTGGCCAGCGCTTTGGGGTTGGCCACCCCGGCGAGCCGACCGGCCCGCTCCAAAGCCAGTGCCAGCCAGGCCATGTCGTCGTAGTAGTTATTGGTCCAGCGGCCGTTGTTGCGGGTGAGCTGGCCGCGGATCTGCCGCTTGATCGACTCCAACCGTTCTGGCTTGGGGTCGCGGACCTCGGCGTCGACGAGGGTGTCCAGCAGGTGCGCCTGCCACCAGTAATGCCAGGTTGCGAACGTCTGGTCTTTGGCCGTGGCGGGCCAACCCACCACACCGAGCTGGGTGCCGGGCACCTTCCACAACCGCCGCAGATGCCGGGTGGCGATGGCGGCCTCGGCGCTGGCCGCGCGGTTCTTCCATTGCTGGTCCATGGACGGCAATCCTGCCCTACCAGGCCTGGCTGAAGTCGGACCATTGCCTGATCCAGGCGTGCATGGCGATTCCGGCCGCAACGCCGGCGTTGATGCTGCGGGTGGAACCGAATTGGGCGATCGACACCGTCAGCGCCGCACCGGCGTGGGCGGCCTCGGAGATGCCCGGGCCTTCCGCGCCGAACAGCAACAGGCAGTCCCGCGGCAGGGTGGTCTCCTCCAGACGCACCGCACCCGGAGTGTTGTCGACGGCGACGACGGTCAGTCCGGCGACGGCTGCGACGTCGAGCAGTTCCTCGGTGGTGTCGTGGTGGGCCAGGTGCTGGTAGCGGTCGGTGACCATGGCGCCGCGCCGATTCCAGCGGCGCCGGCCGACGATGTGCACCGTATCCACCGCGAAGGCGTTGGCGGTGCGCACCACCGCACCGATGTTGGCGTCGTTGCCGAAGTTCTCGATCGCGACGTGGAGGGGATGGCGACGCAGGTCGATGTCGGCGACGATCGCGTCGCGCCGCCAATAGCGATACGCGTCAACGACGTTGCGGCTGTCACCGTGTTCGAGCAGATCGGGGTCATAGCGAGGGTCGTCGGCCGGGACAGCCGGATTGGCCTGGCTCCAGGGGCCGACGCCGGGGGCGCCGGCCGACCACTCGGTGGGGCCGGGTTCAGGCCCGTCGGTCGGCATGGGGCCCGTCGGTCGGCATGGGCCAAGAGTAGCCACCGGTGGTGTGGTTGCGGCCCGCGCGGTCGCCCGCTGGTGGCACGATGCCGGGATGACCGGCGATGAGCGACCCGCGCTTGTGTTCCATCCACGGGTGACACTGCGGCCCGACGCCATCGGTCGCCGATCGGAATGCAAGACCCTCACCGAAGATCCCGGAAGTGCATGGACGGGCGTGGTGATCCACGAGTGGGAACTCGACGGCCAGGGGTGGGAAGATCTGCACCCGCACGACGAGACCACCTATCTTCTGGCCGGCGAGCTCATCGTCGAATCCGGCGGTGCATCGGTGACACTCGGCCCCGGTGACGCCGCACTGGTGCGCGGCGGTCATCTCGGTAGATACCTCGCCCACGGGTACGCCCGCATGCTGGCGATCTACGGCCCCAACCCATCCGGCGAGCCGAGTGCACAGTTCCGGTCCTGGCGCCTCGAAGGCACCATCTGAGCCGTGCTCAGCGCGGCGCCAGCAACTCCACCCGAGCGAACCGGCCCGCCTGCCGCCCCACGACGGCCACGTCGACCCGCAGCCCGGCAATCTCCGGTTGGTCCGGCCAGGGTTGCGGCGCGACCGCGGGCGACAGCGCCATGCCTCCGGTGATACCGATCCGACGGGGCCCGTCGGTGGTGTTCAGGACGACACCCGCGATCCGGCCGTCGGTGATGATCAGCCCGTCCAACCGGTCCTCGGCCGGCGCGAACAGGCCTTCGGCGCGTTCGTGCAGCCAGTGGGTGAGCGCCGGGCCGGGCGGGCCGCCGTCACATCGATAGGAACCGACGATGCCGGCGGTGACGGAATCGCCCTCGGTGGTGCGCATCGTTTCCAGGTCGGGAACGTGACTCATGACCACCCCGAACGGCGACGCCAGACACCCGGCCGACCACTGCCGAAGATGTTCACCGACAAAGGGTTCCAGCCGCGTCCGGTCGTTGATCTTCTTGGCCGGGACCGGCTCGGCGCGGATCACCGACAAACGCGCATCCGGCGCCCCGCCATTCAGGCCTTCGGTCATGTCGCCGAGCCAGTCGCGGGTCTGCGGATCCAGTTCGGCCGACTCGATGATCAAGACGTCGAGATCGGCTGCATTGCAAAAGATTCCGTAGGCCAGCGCCCCGGGGGCGTCGCCGACGCAGAGCACATCGACGGTCTCGTCCCAGTCGTCGAACTCGGAGTGCTCAGCCATTGGCGAGGCCGAGGTCGGCCAGACCGAGGATGCTTCGGTACGGCACCCCCTCGGCCTCGATCGCCTCCGCCGCGCCGGTCGCCCTGTCCACCACCGTGGCGACCCCGACCACCGTAGCCCCGGCGTCGCGCACCGCGCGCACGGCCGTCAGCGCCGAACCGCCGGTCGTGCTGGTGTCCTCCACCACCAGCACCCGGGCACCCGAGACGTCGGCGCCTTCGATGAGGCGTTGCATCCCATGGCTTTTCAGTGCCTTGCGCACCACGAACGCGTCGATGGGCCGGCCGGGCGTGTGCATCACCGCGCAGGCCACCGGGTCGGCGCCCATCGTCAGCCCGCCGACGGACGCGTAGTCCCAGTCGGCGGTGAGGTCGCGCATCAGCCGGCCGATCAGCGGTGCGGCCTGGTGGTGAAGCGTGGCGCGGCGGAGGTCGACGTAGTAGTCGGCCTCTTTGCCCGACGACAGCGTCACGCGTCCGAATACCACCGACAGCCGGCGCACGAGGTCGGCCAGTTCGCCGCGCTGCGCGACGTCGAGGCGAGGAGCCTCGCCATTGGGTCCAGTGAGTTCAGGTGCGGCCACGAGCCCGTCCCATCCTTGTGGTCACGGCGCGGACGAGTCCGCGCGGAATCAGCCGACCTGTGGTGGTCAGCGCCTTGTACTGAATCCCGGGAATGCTGACGACTTTGCCCTTGGCGATGTCGGCAAGGCTGTCGCCGACGACGTCGTCGACGCTGAGCCACATCAGCTCCGGCATGGACGACATCTCGATGCCGGCGCGCTGGTGGAACTCGGTGCGCACGAAACCCGGACAGACCGCGTGCATCCCGACCCCGGAGCCGGCCAGCCCGTTGGCCAGACCTTCGGAGAAGAACACCACCCACGCCTTGGACGCCGAGTAGGTCGAGCCGCGGCCGGGCAGCAGGCCGGCGACGCTGGCGACGTTGATGACGGTTCCCTTGTGCGCAGCCAGCATCGGCGGCAGCGCCGCGCGGGTCAGTTCCATGACCGCGGTGACATTGACGTCGAGTTGGCGCTGCAGCAGTACGGGATCGGCGGTCCAGAACTCCCCGGACGTACCCAGCCCGGCGTTGTTGATCAGGACCTGCACCCCGGCGGCCAGTCGCTCGGTCACCCGGGCGCGGCCGCCGGCATCGGCCAGGTCGGCGGGCAGGACCTCGACGTCAATACCGTGCGCGGCCCGTAGTTCGGCTGCCAGCGCCACCAGACGGTCGACGTCGCGGGCGACGAGGACCAGATCATGACCGTCGCGGGCGAACCGCCGGGCATAGCCCTCGCCGAGGCCTGACGTGGGACCAGTGATCAGGGCTACCGGGCGGGTCACTCCGACACCCTATCGCCGGTTCAGGACTGGTAGTGGGGGGCCTGGGTGCCGGTGCGGGGCTGCGGACGCAGCAGAGGCGGAGCCTCGCTGCGGCCCGGGGGAAGTTCGCGCGGGGCCTGTGCCTGCGGACGGCCGGGCTCTGCGGGCCGGCGGGCGGCCGACTGTGCGGCGGCCTGTCCGGGGATCGGGGGCAGCACACGCAGCAGGTCGTTGAACTGCCGGACGGTGCGCAGACCCTCGTCCCACTCGGCGCGGGTGGACGAGATCGGCATGGCCAGCAGCGTCCAGTTCTGCTCGTTCCACATGATCTCGGCACAGTCCGGGGCGGTGTGGGCGAAGGTCACCATGCGGCGATCGCACGCGCGCCGAGCGGCGTCGAGGTTGTTGGAGTACACCATCCGCGGGCCGATCGCCCCGAGCAGCCAGATGTCGTTATCCCGCGGTTCCTTGACGCCCTTGAGGCGCAGATCCATCACGATGTCGGTGCCGACCTTGCGGTGCAGGGCGATGACGGTGGCGACGTCCTCGAGGTCGAAGATGTAGACGGCCTCGCCGCGAACCTGGCCGAGCACCACGTTGCGGGCGGTGACCTCGCCGACGGTCGACATGACGCCGCGTTTCCAGCGGTCGACGATCTCGGTCGACTCCTGTTCGTAGTCGAACCCGTGCGCGCGGGCCCAGGACTTACGGCGGCGGCCAAGGCCGCGACGGCGGCCGACGTCGACGTATAGAAGTACCGCCGCACCGGCGAAGCAGAGTGCGGACAGCGTGAACCAGAACGGGACCATTAGTCGTAGCCTAACCGTTGACTGGCGTTCACCGAGAGCCCCTGCAGGTCACAACCGGATTACCTTTGGTCACGGGGATCTCGCGGTGCTTGAGCTTTTTGAGGTGCGATCTCCTCGCCCGGTGTGCCGAACGATGGCGTCTTCGACATAAGGATGTCAGACTGTAAAGGCAAACTTGACAGTGTGGAGATCGCGGAATCGGCCCGAAAACACGGAATAGCCGACCCCGACATGATCCACGCCGTCACCAATGCGATTGTCTGCAAACTGCAGGAATACGACGAAGAAACCCGCGTCCTGATCATCGGCCCCGACCGCAACGCCCACATGCTGGAGGTCGTTCTCGTTGACGAACAGATCATCCACTCCGACAAACTGCGGCCGAAGTTCTACAAACACCTGAGGTAACCATGGCAACGAGGAACAAAATCAGCGTCGAGGAGTGGCTCGAAAGTCTTGAAGACGCCCCGGTCGGCTCCTTCAAGGACGCCAGCTACGTGCGCAGGATTGTCGCCGCCGCCGAGAACGTCACAGCATCCGAAGATCAGCTACGCCAAGAAGTCGCCGCCGCACGTGCGGCGGGTGAGTCCTGGTCCGTCATCGGCATCGCTTTGGGCGTCACCAGGCAGGCCGCCTACCAACGCTTCGGGACCGCCTGACGCCGGACGTCATTTGAGCGCTCATCCCAGCCTGAAGAGTCTTCGCGCGAGCGCTCATCCCAGCCTGAGGGTCTTCGCGCGAGCGCTCATCCCAGCCTGAGGGTCTTCGCGCGAGCGCTCATCCCAGCCTGAGGGTCTTCGCGCGAGCGCTCATCCCAGCCTGAGGGTCTTCGCGCGAGCGCTCATCCCAGAATCAGCGAGTCGCCGTCCGGGGACACGTTGACCGGCACGACGTCGCCGTCGTGGATCTCGCCGGCCAGCAGCAGCTTGGCCAGCTGGTCGCCGATGGCATGCTGCAGCAATCGGCGCAGCGGCCGGGCGCCGTAGACCGGGTCGAACCCGCGGTCGGCGAGCCACTCCTTCGCACCGAGGGAGACCTGCAGTTCCAGGCGCCGCTGAGCCAGCCGCTTCTGCAACTGCGCCAGCTGGATGTCGACGATCTCGACAAGTTCCTCGGCGGACAGGGCGTCGAAGATCAGCACGTCGTCGAGACGGTTGATGAACTCCGGCTTGAACGCCGCGCGCACCGCCGCCATCACCTGCTCCTGGTCACCGCCCGAACCGAGGTTCGAGGTCAGGATCAGGATGGTGTTGCGGAAGTCGACCGTTCGGCCCTGACCGTCGGTCAGCCGTCCCTCGTCGAGCACCTGCAACAGCACGTCGAACACGTCCGGGTGGGCCTTCTCGACCTCGTCGAACAGCACCACCGTGTACGGACGCCGACGCACCGCCTCGGTCAGCTGGCCGCCCTGGTCGTAGCCGATGTAGCCGGGAGGAGCACCGACAAGCCTTGCGACGGAATGCTTTTCGCCGTATTCGCTCATGTCGATGCGGACCATCGCCCGCTCGTCGTCGAACAAGAACTCCGCCAGCGCCTTGGCGAGTTCGGTCTTGCCGACGCCGGTGGGGCCGAGGAACAGGAACGATCCGGTGGGCCGGTTGGGGTCGGCGACCCCGGCCCGGGTGCGCCGGACCGCATCGGAAACAGCGGCGACGGCCTTCTTCTGACCGATGACCCGCCTGCCGAGTTCGTCTTCCATGCGCAGCAGCTTGGCGGTCTCGCCCTCCAGCAGCCGGCCGGCCGGGATCCCGGTCCACGCCGACACCACGTCGGCGATGTCGTCGGGCCCGACCTGCTCCTTGAGCATGACGGATTCGCGGGCCTCGGCCACCGGCAGCGCCGAGTCGAGCTTCTTCTCGACCTCGGGGATGCGGCCGTAGCGCAGTTCGGCGGCCTTGGCCAGATCGCCGTCGCGCTCGGCCCGGTCGGCCTCGCCGCGCAGCGTGTCCAGCTGTTCCTTGAACTCGCGGACGATGTCGATGGCGCTCTTCTCGTTCTGCCACCGGGTCGTCAGTTCCGCCAGTTTCTCCTTCTGGTCGGCCAATTCGGCACGCAGCTTCTCCAGCCGGTCCTTGGAGGCGGCGTCCTCCTCCTTCTCCAGCGCCATCTCCTCGATCTCCAGACGGCGCACCAGTCGCTCGACCTCGTCGACCTCGACGGGCCGCGAGTCGATCTCCATGCGCAGCCGGGAAGCGGCCTCATCGACCAGGTCGATGGCCTTGTCCGGCAGGAACCGGCTGGTGATGTAGCGGTCGGACAGCGTGGCTGCGGCCACCAGCGCGGAGTCGGTGATCCGCACGCCGTGGTGCACCTCGTAGCGGTCCTTGAGTCCGCGCAGGATGCCGACGGTGTCCTCCACCGAGGGCTCGCCGACGAACACCTGCTGGAAACGGCGCTCCAGGGCGGCGTCCTTCTCGATGTACTTGCGGTACTCGTCGAGGGTGGTCGCGCCGACCAGTCGCAGTTCGCCGCGGGCCAGCATGGGCTTGATCATGTTGCCGGCGTCCATCGC
>CAISDL010000106.1 GCA_903884065.1 uncultured Actinomycetes bacterium
CGCTCGAGCTGGCGGGTGACCTTGACCGGCTTGTCGACGATGCGGTCCTCGACGGTGACGATCGGGCGCTCGAGCTGGCGGGTGACCTTGACCGGCTTGTCGACGATGCGGTCCTCGACGGTGACGATCGGGCGCTCGAGCTGGCGGGTGACCTTGACCGGCTTGTCGACGACGGTGTCCACAACCGTCACGATCGGGCGATCCACCTGGCGGGTGACCTTGACCGCACGGTCGACGACCTCGTCGACCACGGTGACGACCGGCCGCTCGACCATGCGCGACACAGTGGCCGGCCGGTCGACGACCGTGTCGACGGTGTCGACGACCAGACGTTCGATCACCCGCTCCAAGGTCACAGGCTTGTCGACGATTCGCTCAACCGGCCGCTCCACGAGTCGTTGGACTGTGTAGGGCTTGTCGACGAAGGACTCGACAATGTTCAGCGGGTCGTTGGGGATCTTGTCTGCCACAGGGTTCTCCCTTTTCGCGCGTCCGGGCCGGCGGCACGGCGTGCCTTTCGGGCCCGCGTGCCGACGAGTGCCTTTCAGAGTTGCTGAATTTGCACATGCAGAATCGTTGCACAGTGAAAGTCAGGAACCTTGCGAGGCAGCCAGGTCGTCTTTGTTCCGGTTAGGAGCATCAAGGTAGTCACCGGATTCTTTGCCTCGCAACGTTTTGGTGAAAGTTTCGTCGTATTAATCCGACGATTACCCTGAAGTGGTCGAACATTCACTCAGCCGGACCGCTAAAGCGGGGATCGAACGCCGCTTCCGGGTCGGGAGGTGACCGGTTCCGCTGCGCGAAGGACCGCGCGGCGGTGGTCCTTCGGTGATGCGTGGTTAGCCTGACCCGGTGCCCCAGAGCCTCTTCGACACGCCCGGCGACGAGCCGTCCGCCGAGCCCTCGACGCACACGTCCGCGCCGCTGGCGGTCCGGATGCGGCCGGCGAGCCTGGACGAAGTCGTCGGACAGGGCCACCTTCTCGGTGCCGCCTCGCCGCTGCGTCGACTGGTGGAAGGCTCGGGTGCGGCATCGGTGATTCTCTACGGCCCGCCCGGTACCGGCAAGACCACGTTGGCGTCGCTGATCTCGCAGGCCACCGGCCGTCGATTCGAGGCGCTCTCGGCGTTGTCCGCCGGCGTCAAGGAAGTGCGCGCGGTGATCGATGAAGCCCGGCGGGCCGCTGCCTACGGTAACCAGACGGTGCTCTTCATCGACGAGGTGCACCGGTTCTCCAAGACCCAGCAGGACGCGCTGCTGGCCGCGGTGGAAAACCGGGTGGTCCTGCTCGTCGCAGCGACCACCGAGAACCCGTCGTTCTCGGTGGTCGCCCCGCTGCTCTCACGCTCGCTGATCCTGCAGCTGCACCCACTGGAGGCCGACGACGTCCGCACCGTGCTGAGGCGTGCCGTCGCCGACCCACGGGGGCTGGGCGCGGCGACGACGATTGACGATGACGCGCTGGACCTTCTGGTTCAGCTGTCCGCCGGAGATGCCCGCCGGGCGCTGACCGCTCTGGAAGTCGCCGCCGAAACCGCCGCGGTCGCCGGAGGCCCTGTCACGCTCGAGACCGTCGAGCAGTCGCTGGACCGAGCGGCCGTGCGCTACGACCGTGACGGCGACCAGCACTACGACGTCGTCAGCGCCTTCATCAAGTCGGTGCGCGGGTCAGACGTCGACGCTGCGCTGCACTATCTCGCCCGGATGCTCGTGGCGGGGGAGGATCCCCGGTTCATCGCCCGGCGGCTGGTGATCCTGGCGAGCGAGGACATCGGTATGGCGGACCCGACCGCGCTGCCCGTCGCGGTCGCGGCCGCGCAGACCGTCGCCCTCATCGGGATGCCGGAAGCACAGTTGACCCTTGCGCACGCCACGGTCCACCTCGCGACCGCACCCAAGTCCAATGCCGTCACCACGGCGCTGTCGGCCGCCATGAGTGATATCCGGGCCGGAAAGTCCGGATCGGTGCCGGCCGCACTGCGTGACGGGCACTACTCCGGGGCGGCCCGCCTCGGCCACGCCCAGGGTTACCGGTACCCGCATGACGACCCGGACGGAATTGTCCCGCAACAGTATCCGCCGGATGACTTGGCCGGGGTCGATTACTACCGTCCCACGACGCACGGCGCCGAACGGGAGATCGCCGGACGCCTGGAGAAACTGCGGGCCATCATCCGACGGCCGCGCCGGCCTTAGCCGTCCGGCCGTCGGGCGCGCGCCAGATCGTCCGGTGTGTCGATGTCGGCAGTGGAGCCGACGTCCGCACATGGCGCCGTCGAACGTGGCGACCACCACGCCGCGGCCCGAAACGACGTGAAGGCAGCGAGCAGTCGCCGTTGGACGTCAGCCCCAACACCACGGTTGGTCGGCGGGGCGACGACCGCCGCAGATCGTTACTGCAGCTTAGGCCTTCGCTGCGTCGGTTAGCGGGGCTTCAGCGAACATCGATCGTTCTCCCGCGTCGCTGGTCCCGATCCGCGCGGAACCCAACCGGTAAGGTGATGCGGTCGAAGCTCTGGTGAGACCAATGCCGAGCAGCCAGCCGAAACACCAGCACAGCCAAGGACAGCCGACCCGTGCAGACCCATGAGATCAGGAAGCGGTTCCTGGATCACTTCGTCGAGGCCGGACACGCCGAGGTGCCCAGCGCGTCGGTGATCCTGGACGACCCGAACCTGCTGTTCGTCAACGCCGGCATGGTCCAGTTCGTCCCCTTCTTCCTGGGGCAGCGCACCCCGCCGTACGCGACGGCGACCAGCATCCAGAAGTGCATTCGCACCCCGGATATCGACGAGGTCGGCATCACCACCCGCCACAACACGTTCTTCCAGATGGCGGGCAACTTCTCCTTCGGTGACTACTTCAAGCGCCGGGCCATCGAACTGGCGTGGACCCTGCTGACCAATCCGGTTGAGGAGGGTGGCTACGGGTTCGACCCCGAAAGGCTCTGGGCCACCGTCTATTACGACGACGACGAGGCTATCGAACTCTGGCGGGAGATCGCCGGATTGCCGCTTGAGCGCATCCAGCGCCGCGGCATGGCCGACAACTACTGGTCGATGGGTATCCCCGGCCCGTGCGGCCCCTGCTCGGAGATCTACTTCGACCGCGGGCCGGAGTACGGCATCGACGGCGGACCGGTCGCCAACGAGGACCGCTACATCGAGATCTGGAACCTCGTCTTCATGCAGAACGAGCGCGGCGACGGCACCGGTAAGGACGACTTCGAGATTCTCGGCCCGCTGCCGCGTCAGAACATCGACACCGGCATGGGTGTGGAACGTATCGCCTGCCTGCTGCAGGGCGTGGACAACGTCTATGAGACCGACCTGTTGCGTCCCGTCATCGACAAGGTGGCCGAATACTCGCCCGTTCCGTACGGAAATCACGGCTCGACAGCCAGCGACGTCCGCTACCGGGTCATCGCCGACCACAGCCGCACCGCGGCGATCATCATCGGCGATGGCGTCACGCCCTCGAACGAGGGCCGCGGCTATGTGCTGCGCCGGCTGCTGCGCCGGATAATCCGGGCCGCCAAGTTGCTCGGCGTCGAACGTCCGATCATCGGCGAACTGATGACCACCGTGTGCGACGCGATGGGTCCGTCCTATCCCGAACTGGTCACCGATTTCGACCGGATCTATCGCATCGCCGTCGCCGAGGAGACCGCCTTCAATCGAACGCTGGCGTCCGGCTCGAAGCTGTTCGACGAGACGGCCGCCGCCACGAAGTCCTCCGGTAAGACGGTCCTGGCCGGTTCGGACGCGTTCGCGCTGCACGACACCTACGGATTTCCGATAGAACTGACCCTCGAGATGGCCGCCGAGGCCGGTCTGAGCGTGGACGAACTCGGATTCCGCGAACTCATGGCCGAGCAGCGGCGACGCGCGAAGGCCGACGCCGCCGCCCGCAAACACGCGCACGCGGACTTGTCGGCGTTCCGCGAACTCGTCGACGCGGGGCCCACCGAATTCACCGGATTCGACGAACTCTCCTCGCAGGCGACGATCCTCGGCATCTTCGTCGACGGCAAGCGGGTCCCGGTGGTGGCTCACCGCCCGCGCGTGCATTCCGAAGACATGCCGGCCGAGCGCGTCGAGATCGTGCTGGACCGCACCCCGCTCTACGCCGAGTCCGGTGGCCAGATCGCCGATGCCGGCCAGATCAGCGGAACCGGCACCAGTGAATCGGCCAAAGCCGCCGTCAGCGATGTGCAGAAGATCGGCAAGACGCTGTGGGTGCACCGGGTGAACGTCGAATCCGGTGAGTTCGTCGAGGGCGACTCCGTCATCGCATCGGTTGACGCGGACTGGCGTCGGGGCTCCACCCAGGGGCATTCCGGCACCCATATGGTGCACGCCGCGCTGCGAGAGGTGCTGGGCCCCAATGCGGTTCAGGCGGGGTCGCTCAACCGTCCGGGATACCTGCGGTTCGATTTCAACTGGCAGGGTGCGCTCGACGACGCCCAGCGCGGCCAGATAGAAGAGATCACCAACCAGGCGGTTCAGGCCGACTACCCGGTGAACACCTTCACCACGGAACTGGAGAAGGCCAAGTCCATGGGCGCCATGGCCCTGTTCGGCGAGCAGTACCCCGATCAGGTCCGGGTTGTGGAGATCGGCGGACCGTTCTCACTGGAACTCTGCGGCGGCACCCACGTCCACAACTCCGCCCAGATCGGCCCGGTCACCATCCTCGGGGAATCGTCGGTGGGTTCCGGGGTGCGTCGGGTGGAGGCCTATGTGGGACTGGACTCGTTCCGCCACCTCGCCAAGGAACGGGCTCTCATGGCGGGCCTGGCGTCGTCGCTGAAGGTGCCCTCCGAAGAGGTCCCGGCCCGGGTGGCCACCCTGGTCGAGCGACTCAAGGCCGCGGAGAAGGAACTCGACCGGATGCGTTTGGCAGGCGCCCGTGCATCGGCCTCGGATGCCGCCTCCGCGGCGGAGCAGGTCGGCGGAATCCGACTGGTGGCCCGGCGAATGACGGCGGGGATGACCGCGGGGGACCTGCGTTCGCTGATCGGCGACATTCGCGGGCGCATGGGCGCGGAACCCGGCGTGGTGGTGCTGATCTCGGAGAGCGAGGGCACCGTCCCATTCGTCGTCGCGACCAATCAGGCCGCCCAGGATGCGGGACTGCGGGCCAACGATCTGGTGTCGCCGATTGCCGCCGCCGTCGGTGGTCGCGGGGGAGGAAAGGCCGACCTGGCCCAGGGCTCGGGCAAAGATCCGTCCGGTATCGACGCCGCCCTGGCCGGCGTGCGCGCGGAGTTGGCGCGGCGTTGAGACCCATGGTGTCTACGCAGGACCGCATGCCCGACCGTCCCGGGGCAGACGACCCGGGGCGGGGGCGTCGGCTCGGTGTCGACGTCGGCACGGTGCGTATCGGTGTCGCGATCAGCGATCCCGACGGCATCCTCGCCACGCCGGTGGAGACGGTGCGCCGCGAACGCGGCACCTCCCACCTGCGCCGACTGGCCTCTTTGGTGGCCGAGATGGATGTCGTCGAGGTCGTGGTCGGATTGCCGCGTACCCTAAGCGACCGTGCCGGTTCTTCGGCCGACGACGCGGTGTCCGTCGCCGACGCACTGGCCGCCCGGATCAGCCCGGTGCCGGTTCGCCTGGCCGACGAGCGCCTGACCACCGTCAGCGCAGCGCGTTCTCTGAGAGAAACAGGGATGCGTGCCCGTGAACAACGGGGGATGATCGACCAGGCCGCCGCCGTGGCAATCCTGCAAGGCTGGCTCGACCAACGCCGCAACGCGGCCACGAGGCGAAACGGCTGCAACGCAGCCACGGGAAGCGGCTGCACAGCAGCCACGACGGGAAACGGCTGCACCGCAGCCACGACGGGAAACGGCTGCACCGCAGCCACGACGGGAAACGGCTGCACCGCAGCCACGACGGGAAACGGCTGCACCGCAGCCACGACGGGAGAAGAGTGACGATGCCCGAAGACGTGCAACCCGATCGCGCCGAGCCGCAAGCCGTGGGCGCGCCGCCCCGGACGGCCGCCGAACACCGGCAGGGCGACCGCCGTCGTGGCCGGATCGCGGTCCTGGTGGGACTGGTGCTGGCGATCGCGCTCGGGGCGTGGCTGCTCGGCCCGAAGCTGTTCGGTGGCCCCAAGGCACCCAGCGACTTCGTCGGTGAGGGCAAGGAAGACATCGTCATCCAGGTTCACGAGGGCGACTCGGGCAGCGTGATCGCCCAGGACCTGGTGGACAGGAACGTCATCGCCGACGTCGGGATGTTCATCTCGGCGGCGTCGGCCAACCCCAAGCTGGCCGCGATCCAGCCTGGCTACTACAAACTCCGTACCGAGATCCCGGCGGCCACCGCCGTGGCGAAACTGGTCGATCCGGAGTCGCGGGTGGGCAAGCTGGTCATCCCCGAGGGCAAGCAACTCGACGACATCGAGGTGATCGGCACCGGCGACGTGAACCCGGGCATCTTCTCGCTGATCTCCGATGCCAGCTGCGTGGATCTCAACGGAACCAAGAAATGCGTCTCCGCCAAGGACCTGAAGGCCGCTGCCGGAGAAGGGCCACTGCAGTCGCTCAACGTGCCGGACTGGGCGATGAAAGGCGCGGGCGCGATGGGCCAGAGCCATCGTCGTCTGGAGGGCCTGATCGCCCCGGGGACCTGGAACTTCGATCCTTCGTCCTCGGCCAAGGACATCCTGGCCAAGCTCGTCGGCGGCAGTGCGGAGCGCTACGTCAGCGGCGGAATCCTGGATGCGGCCAAGGGGCTCAACATTTCGCCCTACGAGGTGCTGGTGGTCGGCTCCCTGGTGCAGAAGGAGGCCCAGCCCGCCGACTTCGCCAAGGTGGCCCGCGTCATCTACAACCGGCTGGCCAGTGACTACGACCGGCTGGAGTTCGACTCCACGGTGAACTACCCGCTGGACCGCCAGGAGGTGGCCACCACCGACGAGGACCGCGCCAAAGAGACGCCGTGGAACACCTACGCCAAGGCCGGCCTTCCGGCCACCCCGATCTGCTCGCCCGGCGCGGACGCACTCGCGGCAGCCGAGAAGCCCGAAGCCGGCGACTGGCTGTACTTCGTGACCATCGACTCCGACGGCACCACGTTGTTCACCAGCGACTACCAGGAGCACCTGGCCAACCGCGACCAGGCGCTCAACAACGGCTTCCTCGACTCGGGGCGATGAACGAAGTGAAGAGCCGCTTCGGCCCGGGGCGATGAACGAAGTGAAGAGCCGCATCGGCTCGGGGCGATGAACGCGTTAGTCGTCGGTGACGGCGCGTAAGGCTGCCGTCCTCGGTTCGCCGGTCGCACATTCGCGGTCCCCGCAGCTGCACCTGGCTGCCTACCGCGAGCTGGGTCTGGACGACTGGACCTACGAGCGAATCGAGTGCACCGAAGGCGAATTGCCCTCGCTGGTAAGCGCTTTCGGTCCGGAATGGGTCGGCGTGTCGGTCACCATGCCGGGGAAGTTCGCCGCTTTGCGGTTCGCCGACGAACGCACCGAGCGTGCCGACCTCGTCGGCTCGGCCAACACCCTGGTGCGGACCGATCGCGGGTGGCGCGCCGACAACACCGATGTCGACGGAGTGGCCGGGGCGCTGGGACACCGCGGCGGACTGCGGCGGGCGATCATCCTCGGCGCGGGCGGCACCGCGCCGGCGGCGGTGGTGGCACTGGCCGGCCTCGGGGTCACCGACATCACGGTCGCCGCGCGCAATCCGGAGGCCGCCGCGCGATTGGTCGACCTCGGGACACGGCTGGGGGTGACGACGTCGTTCTGCGATCTGGCCGATGCCGGTGAACTCGTCGACCGGGCCGCCCACGCCGACGTCCTCGTCAGCACCATCCCCGCCGATGCCGCCGCCCGCTACGCCGCGTCGCTTTCCGGCGTCCCGGTGCTGCTCGACGCGATCTACGACCCTTGGCCGACCCCGCTGGCGCAGGCAGTCTCGGCACGCGGCGGGGAAGTCCTCAGCGGGCTGCAGATGCTGCTGCACCAGGCGTTCAGTCAGGTCGAACAATTCACAGGCCGGCCCGCACCGCGACAGCAGATGGCGGCCGCGCTGGGTTAGCGTCCCGCAATGAGCGTCGCGGGAATGCTGGCCGCCGGGGTTGTCCTCATCTGGGCGGCGGCGCTGTCGGTCGTCGACCTGTTGCAGCACCGCCTTCCCAATCTGCTTACCCTCACCGGAACCGTGGTCATCCTGTTCTGGGCGGTGCTCTGTGGCAGGGGCGTTCCCGCGTTGGTGGGTGCCGTGGCCCTGGGCGGGCTCTATCTGGCCCTGCATCTGGCCGACCCGACAGCCCTCGGTGGCGGCGATGTGAAGTTGGCGCTGGCCCTCGGTGCGTTGACGGGCGCTTTCGGCACACCGGTGTGGGTGCTCGCCGCCCTCGGCGCCCCGCTGTTGACGGCGATCGCCGGCACGGGCGTCATGGCCATGCGGCGCGGCAACGCCGGAGCCGTCATCCCGCACGGACCGTCGATGTGCCTCGCGAGCCTGGCCGCGGCGGCACTGGCGGTGTTCTAGCGCCGATTCGCCCGAGGGCAGGCCTACCGGCGCAGGTGCACCGGCGGATCGGCGCCGTGGGAAGATGATCGCGTGTTGCGATGGACCACCGCAGGTGAATCCCACGGCCGTGCCCTGATGGCTGTCATCGAGGGCATGGTGGCCGGTGTCGAGGTGACCTCCGCCGATATCGCGGGCCAATTGGCCCGGCGCCGACTCGGCTACGGCCGCGGCGCCCGGATGAAGTTCGAACAGGACGAGGTCACGGTGCTGGCCGGCCTGCGGCACGGGATCACCCTCGGCGGACCGCTCGCCATCGAGATCGGCAACAGCGAGTGGCCCAAATGGGAGACGGTGATGGCGTCGGACCCGGTCGCCGCCGCCGACCTCGACGTCGCCCGCAATGCTCCGCTGACCCGGCCCCGCCCGGGCCACGCCGACTACGCCGGCATGCTCAAATACGGCTTCGACGACGCCCGCCCGGTGCTCGAGCGTGCCAGCGCCCGGGAGACCGCGGCCCGGGTGGCCGCGGCCACCATCGCCCGTGCCTTCCTGCGGCAGGCGCTGGGGGTCGAGGTGCTGTCCCATGTCATCTCGATCGGGGCGTCGACCCCCTACGACGGGCCGCCGCCCACCTTCGCCGACCTCTCCCGGATCGACGAGAGCCCGGTGCGTGCGTTCGACGCCGCGGCCGAGGAGTCGATGATCTCCGAGATCGAGGCCGCCAAGCGGGACGGCGACACCCTCGGCGGGGTGGTCGAGGTCGTCGCGCACGGAATCCCGATTGGTCTGGGTTCCTTCACCAGCGGTGAGGCCCGACTCGACAGCCAATTGGCCGCTGCGGTGATGGGCATCCAGGCGATCAAGGGCGTCGAGATCGGCGACGGTTTCGACACCGCGCGCCGGCGCGGCAGCGGTGCGCACGACGAGATGTACCCGGGTCCCGACGGCGTGGTCAGATCCACCAACCGGGCCGGTGGGCTCGAGGGCGGCATGACCAACGGCCAGCCGCTTCGGGTGCGGGCCGCGATGAAGCCGATCTCCACGGTGCCGCGGGCACTGGCCACCGTGGACATGAGCACCGGCGAGGCGGCGGTGGGCATCCACCAGCGCTCGGATGTCTGCGCGGTACCCGCCGCGGGCGTGGTGGTGGAGGCCATGGTGGCACTCGTGCTGGCCCGCGCGGCGCTGGAGAAGTTCGGCGGCGATTCCTTGACCGAGACCCGGCGCAACATCGACGGGTATCTACGTGACATCGCCGAACGCGAGGCCTTCGGGTCGGCCTCGGTGATGTCGGGCTAGACCATGGCGCCCAAGGCCGTACTGATCGGGCTGCCCGGTTCGGGGAAATCGACCATCGGGCGGCGACTCGCGAAGGCGACGGGCTGTGAGTTGATCGACACCGATGCCGCGATCGAGGAGCGCACCGGGCGTACCATCCCGGAAATCTTTGCCGCCGAGGGCGAATCAGGCTTCCGGCGGATTGAGGAACAGGTGGTCTGTGAAGCGCTGCGCGACCACGACGGCATCCTGTCCCTCGGTGGAGGCGCCCTCACCACGGCCGGCGTGCGAGACGCCCTGGCCGGCCACACGGTGGTCTACCTGGAAATCAGCGCCGCCGAAGGGGTCCGGCGGACCAGTGGCAGCACGGTACGCCCTCTGCTGGCCGGCCCCGACCGGGCCGAAAAATACCGCGAGCTCATGAGTGAGCGCGTACCGATCTACCGCCGGGTGGCCACCATCCGGATCAACACCAACCGCCGCAACCCCGGAGCTGTAGTGCGTTATATCGTTGGGCGCCTTGAGGATCCGCAACCGCCGCGTCGGCGCCGTCCGCCGTGGCGACGACCCGCGGCCACGGCGTCCGCTGCCTCGCAGTCGTCCTCCGGCGCCCCGTCGCCCGCCACTGCTACCGAGTCCGGGCCGGTCACCCCGGCGACCCTGGCCCGCCGCGCGGGGGTGCGAAAGTGAACCCGGTGACCATCGAGGTGGCCGTCGACCCGCCGTACCCGGTGATCATCGGCACCAGCCTGCTCGACCAGCTCGGCGATCTCCTGGGCAGTCGACACAGAGTGGCCGTGCTGCACCAGCCCGCGCTGACCCAGACCGCCGAGGACATCCGAAAGGCTTTGGCGGACAAGGGCGTCGACGCGCACCGTATCGAACTCCCCGACGCTGAAGCCGGTAAGGACCTGCAGGTCGTCGGGTTCGTATGGGAGGTCCTCGGCCGTATCGGCATCGGCCGCAAGGACGCCGTCGTCAGCCTCGGCGGCGGGGCGGCCACCGACGTCGCGGGCTTCGTTGCGGCCACCTGGCTGCGCGGCATCGACATCGTGCACGTACCGACCACCCTGCTGGCCATGGTGGACGCCGCCATCGGGGGCAAGACCGGGATCAACACCGACGCCGGCAAGAACCTGGTCGGGGCATTCCATCAACCCGCCGCCGTCGTGGTGGACATGGCGCTGCTGGCGACATTGCCGCGCAATGAACTGATCGCCGGGATGGCCGAGATCGTCAAGGCCGGGTTCATCTCTGATCCGGTGATCCTGGACCTCATCGAGGCCGATCCGGAGGCTGCCCTCGACCCCAGCGGTGACGTGCTGCCGGAGTTGATCAGACGGGCGATCCAGGTCAAGGCCGACGTGGTCGCCGCCGACGAGAAGGAATCGGATCTGCGGGAGATCCTCAACTATGGGCACACCCTGGCCCACGCCATCGAACGACGGGAGCGCTACCGGTGGCGGCACGGCGCCGCGGTGTCGGTGGGCCTGGTCTTCGCCGCCGAGCTGGCGCGGCTCGCGGGCCGCCTCGACGACGCCACCGTACGGCGGCACCGCGAGGTGCTGACGGCGCTGGGCCTGCCGGTGTCCTACGACGCCGACGCTCTTCCTGAACTGCTCAAACTCATGGCCGGAGACAAGAAGAACCGTTCGGGGACATTGCGATTCGTGGTTCTCGACGGGGTGGCCAGGCCCGGTCGGTTGGAAGGCCCGGATCCGGGCCTGTTGGCGGCGGCCTACGCGGAAGTGACGTCCACCGGTGACCAGGAGGTAGGGCAGTGACGACGGTGCAGGTTTTCAACGGCCCTAACCTCGGCCGGCTCGGTCGGCGTCAGCCCGAGGTATACGGCAGCACCAGTTATGAGGACCTGGTGTCGCTGATCGAGGCCGAGGGCGCCGCATTGGGCTTGTCGGTGGCGGTTCGGCAGACCGACAGCGAGGCCCAGTTACTGGAGTGGCTGCACGTCGCCGCCGACGACGCCGACCCGGTGATCATCAACGCCGGCGCGCTGACCCACACGTCGATCGCGCTGCGCGATGCATGCGCCGAACTGCAGGCCCCGCTGATCGAGGTGCACATCTCCAATGTGCATGCGCGCGAGGACTTCCGGCACCACTCCTACCTGAGTGGGGTGGCGACCGGCGTGATCGTCGGCCTCGGAGTGCACGGGTACCTGCTGGCTCTGCGCTACCTTGCCGCGGAGAGCTGAGTCGACCTACTCCCGGTCGTGCAGGCGCAGATCTGCTTCCTCGTGCTCGAGGCGAACGGACTCCCGCGCCTCCTGCCGCCAGTCCAGCTCGGTGCGTGACGGGGCGTACTTCTCGTTGGGGTCCTCGTCGGCCTGAACCGCACCGAACACGTCTCCACCGGCTCCGCCACGCTGCCGGTGAAACGGCGGGCGACGGCGGTCCACCAGCCAGCGGCCGAGAGCCACCGCGATCATCGCGGGAAGGAAGATCAGCAGGGCGGTGAAGGCCGGGAACACGACCAGTTCCGGTCCCAGGCCATCGACGTACACCGCGGTGTAGAAGTGCGAGATGATCCAGGTCACCAGACCGCTGAGCACGCCGGCCACCAGTCCGGCCATCAGCCAGCGCATGGCCAGGTCCCGACGGCGGTCCGGGTCGGGGTTGGCGCGGGCGTCGGCCATGCCGTCGAAAAGGGCCCAGATAAACGCGGCCACACCGAACAATGCGCACAGCGCGAAGCTGATGGTGCCGGCGTTGGTGGGGGAGCCGTTGATCAGCGTTCCCTGCACCAAACGGACCAGCACCATCCCGATCGCGAGGAGTACACCGCGCGGCAACCAGGTCGTCATGGGTGATCAGCCTAGCGAGTACCGTCACCAACCGTGACACATTCCCAGCGCCGGGAGCGTCTCGCGGCGAGTCTGGTCGCGATCGGCGTGGATGCACTGCTGGTCAGCGACCTGATGAATGTGCGGTATCTGTCCGGATTCACCGGCTCCAATGCCGCTCTGCTGGTGTTCGCCGACGACACCGGGCCGGTCCTGGCGACCGATTCGCGCTACGTGACCCAGGCGGCCCGCCAGGCACCGGATCTGGAGGCGGCGATCGAGCGGGCCTGCGGCCGTCATCTGGTGACGCGGGCGATCGCCGGGGGTGCGCGGCGTGTCGGATTCGAGAGCCATGTGGTCACCGTCGACGGATATGACGGTCTGTCCCGCGCGTTGGACGACCACGACGGGGCCGAGTTGGTCCGCGCGTCGGGAGTCGTGGAGAGGTTGCGCGAGGTCAAGGACGTCGGTGAGGTGGCGCTGCTGCGGTCGGCATGCGACGCGGCCGACGCCGCCCTGGCCGCCCTGGTCGCCGGCGGCGGTCTGCGGCCCGGCCGTACCGAGCGGGCAGTTGCCCGTGAACTGGAAGCACGGATGCTCGACTACGGCGCCGACGGCCCAGCGTTTGAGACCATCGTCGCCGCCGGGGTCAACTCCGCGGTACCCCACCACCGGCCCACCGAGGCCGAACTGGCGGCAGGCGATTTCGTCAAGATCGACTTCGGTGCCCTGGTCGGCGGATACCACTCGGACATGACCCGCACATTCCTCCTCGGACCGGCCGCCAAGACCGCCGATTGGCAGCGCGACATCTACGCCCTGGTGGCATCGGCCCAGCGCGCCGGGGTGGCCGCGCTGAAGCGGGGGACGCCGCTGGCAGAGGTGGACGCCGCCGCGCGCGGGGTGATCGCCGATGCCGGCCACGGCGAACATTTCGGCCACGGCCTCGGGCATGGAGTGGGTCTGCAGATCCACGAAGCGCCGGGGATCGGCGCCGCGGCGGTAGGCGCTCTGCGCTTGGGGTCGGTGGTGACCGTCGAGCCGGGCGTGTATCTGCCCGGACGCGGCGGCGTCCGGATCGAGGACACCCTGCTGGTCGGGGGGCGGGGCGCGGAGTCACTGAGCCGGTTCCCCAGGGAGCTGACCGTCCTCGATTAGCCGCTGGGCTGTGCTGTCACGGGTCACCAGCGGCGAAGGTAAGCTCCGCAGAGCCTTTAGTCCGCAATCATCTGCTGAGGAGAACGACGAATCGTGGCGAGCACCGCCGACTTCAAGAACGGCCTCGTGCTGAACATCGACGGCCAACTGTGGACCATCACCGAGTTCCAGCACGTCAAACCCGGCAAAGGCCCGGCCTTCGTGCGGACCAAGCTCAAGAATGTGCTGTCCGGCAAGGTGGTCGACAAGACGTACAACGCCGGGGTCAAGGTGGAGACCGCCACGGTGGACCGGCGCGACGCGACCTACCTCTACCGCGATGGCTCCGACTTCGTCTTCATGGACAGTCAGGACTACGAGCAGCATCCGCTGCCGGAGGCGCTGGTGGGCAACGCGGCCGGCTTCCTGCTCGAGGGCATGCCGGTGCAGATCGCTTTCAACGAGGGCAGCCCGCTCTACCTCGAACTGCCGGTGACGGTCGAACTCGTGGTGAGCCACACCGAACCCGGCCTGCAGGGCGATCGCTCCAGTGCCGGCACGAAGCCGGCGACACTGGAAACCGGCGCCGAGATCCAGGTCCCGCTGTTCATCAACATCGGCGACAAGCTGAAGGTCGACTCGCGCGACGGCAACTATCTGGGCCGCGTGAATGCGTGATTCGGCCGGCTAGCGATGGCTGACCGCAAGCCGGACAAAGGCAGGTCCCAGGGCCGCCATCAGGCGCGCAAACGCGCTGTCGATCTACTCTTCGAGGCCGAGGCCCGCGGGTTGACCGCCGCCGAGGTGGCCGACGGCCGCACGACGCTGGCGGAGACGAATTCCGATGTGACCGAGCTGAATCCGTACACCGTTGCGGTGGCCCGGGGTGTCAGCGGGGACGCCGACCACATCGACGAGCTGATCAGTTCCCATCTGCAGGGCTGGACGTTGGAGCGGTTGCCCGCGGTGGACCGGGCGATCCTGCGGGTTGCGGTGTGGGAACTGTTGCACGCTGACGACGTGCCCGAACCGGTGGCCGTCGACGAGGCCGTCGAACTGGCCAAGCAACTGTCCACCGACGAGTCACCCGGATTCGTCAACGGCGTGCTCGGGCAGGTGATGCTGGTGACTCCGCAGATTCGCGCGGCCGCGGCATCGTTGGCCGCCCGGGCCGAATCCGGACCGGCGATGGACGCCGGGAAGCATTTCGGCGGGCTGGCCACGATCTGGGATGAGCAGGCCGAGGCGATGGACGCCTCGATGGGCCGGCACGGCTGTGCCGCCCGCATGGCGCTGGACGCCCGCCCGGGCGAGCGGGTCGTCGACGTGGGGTGCGGACCCGGTATCTCGGCCGTGGCACTGGCCGCCGCGGTCGCGCCGGACGGCTGGGTCGGCGCCGTCGACGTGGTGCCGCAGATGGCGGATGCCGCCGGCCGGCGGCTGACGGCGGCCGGGCTGCCGGGTGCCGGGGTGGCCGCCGACGCGGCCACTGCCGACCTCATTGCCGTGGCCGGGGCCGGGAGTGCCTTCGACGCCGTCCACTCGCGGTTCGGTCTGATGTTCTTCCCCGAGCCGAAGTCCGCCATTGCCAACATTTTCCGCGCCGTGAAGCCAGGCGGACGGCTGGCCGCATCGGTGTGGCAGCACCTCGACCGCAACCCGTGGATGGTGCTCACCACAGCCACCGCGACGCAGATTCTCGGTATGGACCGCCCGCCGCTGCCCGGTCCCGGCGCTCCCGGCCCTTTCTCGATGGCCGACCCAGTGGAGACCGCGCGGCTTTTCACCGATGCCGGCTTCGTCGACGTTCATCTCGAATCGATCGAGGCGCCCTTCATCTTTCCCGGCGACGGCACCGCCGCGGCCGAACGGATCTTGAGCGCCGGGCCGCTCGGGCCGGCGTTCCTGGGGGCCGACGAGTCGCGCCGGACCGAGGTCGTCGCGGGCGTCGTCGCCGCACTGGAGCACCACCGCGGCGAGGATGGTTTCGAGGTGCCCGCCGCATCCTGGTGCATCACCGCGCGGCGGCCCTGACTTACAGCCCGAGCGCCGAATAGGTCCGCCGCACGAACTTCGGTTGGGCGGATTGCAGTCTGGCCAGATCGGTGTTGCCCGCCACGGCGGCGGCCGCCGCCGTCAGATCCGGGTAGTTCTGGATCAGGTAGATCAAGATCAGGTCGTTGGCCGGATCGGCCTGCCACCAGGTCCCGTATGCACCCGGCCAACCGAACGTCCCCAGTCCGCCGGGACCGAACAATCGCGCAGACCGCGACGGGTCGGTCACCACCGACAGATTCAGGCCGAAGCCGCGTCCCACCCAGAACGGCGCGCCCAGGAACGGATGACGTTTCTGTTCCTCGGTGAGCCGGTCGGCGCGCATCAGCCCGACCGAGGCCTCGGTGAGGACCCGGACTCCGTCGACCTCACCGCCGGCCAGCAGCATCCGGGCGAACTGGAGGTAATCCCCGGCGGTGGAGACCAGACTCGCCCCGCCCTGGCAGAACCGCGGCTCGCGCACCGGCACCGGACCCATGACGTCGTGCTGCAGACCCCTCTGCTCGTCGAGCCGGTACATGGTCGCCGCCCGTTCCCGCTTCTCCGGGGTCACGAAGAACCCGGTGTCGGACATACCCAGCGGCTCGAAGACCCGCTCGGAGAGCACGGTCTGCAGGGGTTTCCCCTCGATCCGGGACAGGGCGATCCCGAGGATCTCGGTGGAATGGCTGTAGGTGAGCCGCTCACCGGGCTGATGCATCAGCGGCAGCCCGGAGACCTCGGCCAGCCAGTCGTCGGCGTCCTGGCGCAGCGAGACCTGGGCGTAGGCGCGGCTGATCGGGCCGATCACCGAGAAGGAGTAGGCCAGCCCGCTGCGGTGGGTCATCAGGTCTTCGACGGTGATCGGACGTCGAGCCGGCACGGTGTTGTCCAACGGGCCGGTCGGATCGACCAGCACCTGCATGTCTGCCAGTTCGGGTAGCCAGCGGGTCACCGGGTCGGACAGGGCGAGCTTGCCCTCCTCACCGAGCGCCATCGCCGCGGCGACCGTCACCGGCTTGGTCATCGACGCGATGCGGAAGATGGTGTCGCGTTGCATCGGCAGCTTCGTCTCGACGTCGCGGTGGCCGATCTCGTTGACCTGCAGCACTTCTCCGCGATGCCAGACGCAGGTGACTGCTCCGGAGAGCAGTCCGGCCTCGACCGCCTGGTCGATGGAGGATCTGTTGTCGGCGAGGCTCACCGCGGCGAGTCTACTGACACGACCGCACCTGACGTGGCCGTCGGGATCGTCGGTCCGGTGGGTGCTACGCTCCGGGCGTTGACATCCTTTAACGATCCGTCCGGCGAGGCGGAGAAGGAGGTCCGGTTTACGCCGTGGGGACCAACGAAGGCACCACCGACCGGGAACTGATGTCCGCTGCGGATGTCGGTCGAACCGTTTCCCGGATGGCTCACCAGATCATCGAGAAGACCGCCATGGACGGCGCCGATGCGCCGCGTGTGGTGCTGCTGGGCATCCCGACCCGCGGGGTCACCCTGGCGAACCGGTTGGCCGCGAAGATCCATGAATTCTGCGGCACCACGGTCGCCCGCGGCGGCCTCGACATCACGCTGTACCGCGACGACCTCGACTTCAAGCCGCCTCGAGCGCTCGAGGAGACCTCGATCCCGCGCGGCGGCGTCGACGACGCCCTGGTGATCCTCGTCGACGATGTGCTCTACACCGGACGCTCGGTCCGCTCCGCGCTGGATGCGCTCCGAGATATCGGCAGGCCGAAAGCGGTGCAGTTGGCGGTGCTCGTCGACCGCGGCCACCGGGAGTTGCCGGTTCGGGCCGACTACGTCGGCAAGAACGTGCCCACCTCGCGCAGTGAGAACGTCAAGGTGCGACTCACCGAGGACGACGACGTCGAGGGCATCTGGATCGCCCCGCACGGGGGTCCGGTGCGCTGATGAGCATCAGGCACCTGTTGTCGGCCACCGACCTGACCCGCGACCAGGCCACCGCCATCCTCGACGATGCCGACCGGTTCCGGCAGGCGCTGCTGGGCCGCGAGGTCAAGAAACTTCCCACGCTGCGCGGCCGCACCATCATCACGATGTTCTACGAGAACTCCACCCGCACCCGGGTCTCGTTCGAGGTGGCCGGCAAGTGGATGAGCGCCGACGTGATCAACGTCAGCTCCTCGGGTTCCTCGGTGGCCAAAGGCGAGTCGCTGCGCGACACCGCGCTGACCCTGCGCGCCGCCGGCGCCGACATGCTGATCATCCGGCACCCGGCTTCCGGGGCGGCCCAACAGCTGGCCGAGTGGACGCTGGAGGCCGACGGCACCGGCCCCAGCGTGGTCAACGCGGGGGACGGCACCCACGAGCACCCCACCCAGGCCCTGCTGGATGCGCTGACCATCCGCCAGCGTCTCGGCGACATCGAGGGCCGCCGGGTGGTGATCGTCGGTGACGTCCTGCACAGCCGGGTGGCGCGGTCGAACGTCGCGCTGCTGAACACCCTCGGTGCGGAGGTGGTGCTGGTGGCGCCGCCGACCCTGCTGCCGGTGGGGGTTGCCGACTGGGGCGGTGTGACGATCTCCCACGACCTCGATGCCGAACTGCCCGCGGCCGATGCGGTGATGATGCTGCGGGTGCAGGCCGAGCGGATGAACGGCGGCTTCTTCCCCTCGGAACGTGAGTACTCGGTCCGCTTCGGGCTTTCCGAGCGCCGCCAGGCGATGCTTCCCGAGCGCGCGGTGGTGCTGCACCCCGGTCCGATGCTGCGCGGCATGGAGATTTCATTCTCTGTTCCCGACTCGTCGCAATCGGCTGTGCTGCAACAGGTTTCCAACGGCGTGCATGTCCGGATGGCGGTGCTGTTCCACCTGCTGGTCGGCACCGACGAGGCGGTGAGTGTGTGACCGGCGGGCAGGAGCGAAGCGACCGGGGGAATATGACCGGCGGGCAGGAGCGAAGCGACCGGGGGAATATGACCGGCGGGCAGGAGCGAAGCGACCGGGGGAATATGACCGGCGGGCAGGAGCGAAGCGACTCGGGGAAGGTCGTGGCCCCGGTTCTGATCAGGGGCGTCCGCCTCTACGGCGAGGGCGACCCGGTCGACGTCCTGGTGGTCGACGGGCAGATCGCCGAGATCGGCACCGCCCTCTCTGCTCCCGCCGGTAGCGCCGGAGCCGCTGGGCCGGCGACAGAAGTCACGGTCGTCGAGGCCGCCGGCCAGGTGCTGCTGCCCGGCCTGGTGGACCTGCACACCCATCTGCGCGAGCCGGGTCGGGAATATGCCGAGGACATCGAAACCGGTTCGGCGGCAGCGGCTCTGGGTGGGTACACCGCGGTCTTCGCGATGGCCAACACCGACCCGGTCGCCGACAGCCCGGTGGTCACCGACCACGTGTGGCGGCGTGGTCGACAGGTCGGCCTGGTCGACGTGCACCCCGTCGGCGCCGTCACGGTGGGGCTTGCCGGCAAGCAGCTCACCGAAATGGGCCTGATGGCCGACAGCGTCGGGCGGGTCCGGATGTTCTCCGACGACGGCATCTGCGTGCACGACCCTCTGGTGATGCGCCGGGCCCTGGAGTATGCCGCCGGCCTGGGCGTGCTCATCGCTCAGCACGCCGAAGAACCGCGGCTGACGGCGGGAGCCGTCGCCCATGAGGGGCCCAATGCCGCCCGGCTGGGTCTGGCGGGGTGGCCACGGGCCGCCGAGGAGTCGATCGTCGCCCGCGATGCGCTGCTGGCCCGCGACGCGGGCGCCCGGGTGCACATCTGCCACGCCTCGACGGCCGGCACCGTCGAGATCCTCAAATGGGCTCGCGAACAGGGCATCTCGATCACCGCCGAAGTCACCCCGCACCACCTGATGCTCGACGACGGCCGACTGGACAGCTACGACGGGGTTAACCGGGTGAACCCGCCGCTGCGCGAGGCCTCTGACACCGCCGCGTTGCGCCGCGCCCTGGCCGACGGAGTGATCGACTGCGTGGCCACCGACCACGCCCCGCACGCCGAACAGGAGAAGTGCTGCGAGTTCTCGGTGGCCCGGCCCGGCATGCTGGGCCTGCAGACCGCGCTGTCGGTGGTGGCGGCAACCATGGTGGCTCCCGGAATGCTGGACTGGCGCGGGGTCGCCAGGGTGATGAGCGAGAATCCGGCGCGCATCGTCGGGCTCGATGACCAGGGCCGCCCCCTGGAGGTCGGCGAGCCGGCCAACCTTGTGGTCGTCGACCCGGATTCGAGCTGGACGGTCGACGGCGCCGCCCTGGCCAGTCGGTCGGCAAATACTCCCTACGGGGCGATGACACTGCCCGCCACGGTGACCGCCACGCTGCTGCGGGGGCGGATCACCGCCCGGGACGGCAAGGTTCGGCCCGCGTGAACACCGCAACCGTCGTCGGGACCTACGTCTTCGGATTCATCGTCGTGGTCCTGATCGGGGTGGTGATCCGACGGATGCTGCGGGGCTGGAAGCGTCGCTCGCAGCAGCAGGTGGAGTTGATCGGAACCCTGCCGACGATGCCGCACATGCTCGGCGCAGCCGTCGTGGCCCCGACCCGCGGCATGTACCTGGGCTGCACGATCGCGCCGGACTGGCTGAACCGGGTGACGGTCGGCGACCTGGGGTACCGCTGCAAGGCGGTGTTGACCCGCTACCCGAAGGGCATCCTGCTGGAGCGCTCCGGAACGGGCCCCATCTGGATTCCGCAGGAATCGATGACCGCCATCCGCACCGAACGCGGCCTGGCCGGCAAGGTGCTGCCCGGCGTGCGGGCCGGCGCCGACTCCGGCGGCGGGGTCCTGGTGATCCGCTGGCGGCTGCCGTCTGGCACCGAGATCGACACCGGATTCCGCGGCGACGACCGCGGCGTCTACTCCGAATGGACGACGGGAGAGAAAGAGTGACCCAGCAGCAGGCCGTCCTCGTGCTCGAGGACGGGCGCGTCTACACCGGGACGGCGTTCGGGGCGGTCGGGCAGACCCTTGGCGAGGTGGTGTTCTCCACCGGGATGTCGGGCTACCAGGAGACCCTCACCGATCCGAGCTATCACCGCCAGATCGTGCTGGCCACCGCACCGCAGATCGGCAACACCGGGTGGAACCACGAGGACGGCGAGAGCCGCGGTGACCGGATCTGGGTGGCCGGCTACGTGGTGCGCGACCCGTCCCCGCGGGCCTCGAACTGGCGGGCCACCGGCACCCTCGACGACGAACTGGTCCGGCAGGGCATCGTCGGGATCGCCGGGGTGGACACCCGCGCGATCGTCCGTCACCTGCGCACCCAGGGCTCGATGCGGGCGGGTGTGTTCTCCGGGGATGCCCTGGCCGACCAGGCCGAGTTGCTGGACCGGGTGCGCGATCAGCCTTCGATGCTGGGCGCCGACCTCTGCGGCGAGGTCAGCACCACCGAGCGCTACGTCGTGGAACCGCAGGGCCCACAACGGTTCACCGTCGCCGCGCTCGACCTCGGCATCAAGACCAACACCCCCCGCAACTTCGCACTGCGGGGGATACGCACCCACGTTCTGCCGTCGACGACGACGTTCGACGAGATCGTCGACATCAAGCCGGACGGGGTGTTCTTGTCCAACGGACCCGGCGACCCAGCCACCGCCGACCGCGTCGTTGCGGTGACCCGGGAGGTGCTCGGCGCCGGGATCCCTTTGTTCGGAATCTGTTTCGGCAACCAGATCCTCGGCCGGGCTCTGGGCCGGTCCACCTACAAGATGGTGTTCGGTCACCGCGGGATCAACGTCCCGGTGATCGATCACGGGACGGGCCGGGTCGCGGTCACCGCGCAGAACCACGGCTTCGCTCTGGAAGGCGAAGCGGGGGAGTGTTTCGACACCGACTTCGGCCCCGCGATCGTCAGCCACACCTGCGCCAACGACGGCGTGGTCGAAGGTGTCAAACTCGTTGACGGCCGGGCATTCTCGGTGCAGTACCACCCCGAGGCCGCGGCCGGCCCGCATGACGCCAACTACCTGTTCGACCAATTCGCCGCACTGATGGACGGGGGGAAGAGCTAATGCCACGCCGAACCGACCTCAAGCACGTCCTGGTCATCGGATCGGGCCCGATCGTCATCGGCCAGGCCTGTGAATTCGACTACTCGGGAACGCAGGCCTGCCGGGTGCTGCGTTCGGAGGGCCTGACCGTCAGTCTGGTCAACTCCAATCCGGCCACCATCATGACCGACCCGGAGTACGCCGACTACACCTACGTCGAGCCCATCACCGCGGAGTTCGTCGAGAAGGTGATGGCCCAGCAGGCCGCGCGGGGCAATCCGATCGACGCACTGCTGGCCACCCTCGGCGGCCAGACGGCGCTGAACACCGCGGTCGCGCTGTATGAGAACGGCGCACTGGAACGCTACGGCGTCGAGTTGATCGGCGCTGACTTCGAGGCGATCCAGCGGGGTGAGGATCGCCAGAAGTTCAAGGACATCGTCGCGAAAGTCGGCGGCGAATCAGCGCGCAGCGCAGTGTGTTTCACCATGGAAGAGGTCCGCGAGACCGTCGCCGAGCTGGGTCTGCCGGTCGTCGTTCGCCCCTCTTTCACGATGGGCGGCCTGGGGTCGGGTATGGCCCAGAGTCTCGCGGACGTCGAACGGATGGCCGGGGACGGCCTGGCGGCATCCCCGTCGGCGAACGTGCTGATCGAGGAGTCGATCTACGGCTGGAAGGAATACGAACTCGAGTTGATGCGCGACAGCAACGACAACGTCGTCGTCGTCTGCTCGATCGAGAACGTCGACCCGATGGGCGTGCACACCGGTGACTCGGTCACCGTGGCTCCGGCCATGACGCTGACCGACCGCGAGTACCAGACCATGCGCGACCTCGGCATCGAGATCCTGCGCGAGGTCGGCGTGGACACCGGCGGCTGCAATATCCAGTTCGCGGTCGATCCGGCCGACGGCCGGCTCATCGTCATCGAGATGAACCCGCGCGTCTCGCGGTCGTCCGCGCTGGCCTCCAAGGCCACCGGTTTCCCGATCGCCAAGATCGCCGCCAAGCTGGCCATCGGCTACACCCTCGACGAGATCCTCAACGACATCACCAAGGAGACCCCGGCCTGCTTCGAGCCGACGCTGGACTACGTCGTGGTCAAGGCCCCGCGGTTCGCCTTCGAGAAGTTCCCCGGCGCCGACCCGACTCTGACCACCACGATGAAGTCCGTCGGTGAGGCGATGTCGATGGGCCGCAACTTCGTCGAGGCCCTCGGAAAAGTGATGCGGTCCTTGGAGACCACCAAGGCCGGGTTCTGGACCGCACCCGACGACGACGGCTGGGTCGACGACGTGCTGGCCAGGCTGCGCGTCCCCACCGAGGGGCGGCTCTACGACATCGAACTGGCGCTGCGACTGGGCGCGTCCGTCGAGCAGGTGGCCGAGGCGTCCGGGGTCGACCCCTGGTTCGTCGACCAGATCAACGGGCTCGTCGCGTTGCGCGCCGAGATTCTGCAGGCTCCAGTCCTGGACGCGGCGCTGCTGCGCCGGTCCAAGCACAGCGGGCTGTCGGACCGTCAGATCGCCGCCCTGCGACCGGAACTCGCCGGGGAAGCCGGGGTCAGGACGCTGCGTCAGCGGCTGGGGATCCATCCGGTGTTCAAGACCGTCGATACGTGCGCGGCGGAGTTCGAGGCCAAGACGCCCTACCACTATTCGACCTACGAACTCGATCCCGCGGCGGAGTCGGAGGTGGCGCCGCAGACCGAGAAGCCGAAGGTGCTGATCCTGGGGTCGGGCCCCAACCGGATCGGGCAGGGCATCGAGTTCGACTACAGCTGTGTGCACGCCGCGACCACGCTGAGCGAGGCCGGCTTCGAGACCGTGATGATCAACTGCAACCCGGAGACGGTGTCCACCGACTACGACACCGCCGACCGGCTGTATTTCGAACCACTGACCTTCGAGGACGTCCTGGAGGTCTACCGGGCCGAATCCCTCTCCGGCCAAGGCGGTCCCGGGGTGGCGGGCGCCATCGTCCAGCTCGGCGGGCAGACCCCACTGGGTCTGGCGCACCGATTGGAGAAGGCCGGTGTCCCGATCGTGGGCACCCGCCCCGAGGCCATCGACCTCGCCGAGGACCGCGGCCGGTTCGGTCAGGTCCTGATCAGTGCCGGGCTGCCGGCGCCGAAGTTCGGCACCGCCACCAGCTTCGAGGAGGCCCGCGAAATCGCTGCCGGCATCGGCTATCCGGTGCTGGTGCGGCCCTCCTATGTGCTGGGCGGCCGCGGTATGGAGATCGTCTACGACGAGAAGACCCTGCACGGCTACATCACCCGGGCCACCCAGCTCTCGCCCGAGCATCCGGTTCTGGTGGACCGCTTCCTCGAGGACGCGATCGAGATCGACGTCGATGCCCTGTGCGACGGCACCGAGGTCTATATCGGCGGGGTCATGGAGCACATCGAGGAGGCCGGGATCCACTCCGGAGACTCCGCCTGCGCGCTGCCGCCGGTGACGTTGGGCCGCAGCGACATCGAGGCGGTGCGCCGCGCCACCGAGGCGATCGCGCACGGCGTCGGTGTGGTGGGGCTGCTCAACGTCCAATACGCGCTCAAGGATGACGTTCTCTACGTGCTCGAGGCCAACCCGCGCGCCAGTCGGACCGTGCCGTTCGTGTCGAAGGCCACGGCGGTTCCGCTGGCCAAGGCGTGCGCCCGGATCATGCTGGGCGCCAGCATCTCCCAGTTGCGCAGCGAGGGCGTCCTGGCTGCCGAGGGCGACGGTTCACACCCCAACCCGAACGCGCCGATCGCCGTCAAGGAGGCGGTGCTGCCCTTCCGGCGGTTCCGCCGGGCCGATGGTTCCGGGGTCGACTCGCTGCTGGGCCCGGAGATGAAGTCCACCGGCGAGGTCATGGGAATCGACCACGACTTCGGCAGCGCCTTCGCCAAGAGTCAGACGGCCGCCTACGGGTCGTTGCCCACCGCAGGGACGGTGTTCGTATCGGTGGCAAACCGCGACAAGCGGTCGCTGGTGTTCCCGGTCAAGCGACTGGCCGATCTCGGCTTCCGGGTGCTGGCCACCGAGGGAACCGCGGAAATGCTGCGCCGCAACGGGATTCCCTGTGACATCGTGCGCAAGCACTTCGAGGAACCCGGTGAGGGGCGTCCGGAGATGACGGCGATCGACGCGATCGACGCCGGTGTGGTCAACATGGTGATCAACACCCCCTACGGCAACTCGGGGCCGCGTATCGACGGGTACGAGATCCGTTCGGCGGCCGTCGCGATGAACATTCCGTGCATCACCACGGTGCAGGGTGCCTCCGCTGCGGTGCAGGGCATCGAGTCGGCCATCCGCGGCGATATCGACGTGCGCTCGCTGCAGGAGTTGCACGCCGCACTTGGTGCCGGTGACGCGGGCGGTCAGTGACGTGGGCGGGTCGGCGAGGTGACGGCGAGTTTCGGAACCAGGCTCGCGGCGGCCACCGCGGCACGCGGTCCGCTGTGCGTGGGCATCGACCCGCATCCCGAACTCCTGGACGCCTGGGGCTTGGAGTCGAACGTCGACGGCCTGGCCCGATTCTGTGACATCTGTGTTGAGGCTTACGCCGACTTCGCCGTCGTCAAACCGCAGGTGGCTTTCTTCGAGGCCTACGGTTCGGCGGGTTTCGCGGTTCTGGAGCGCACCATCGCGGCGTTGCAGGCGGCGGGCATCCTGGTCCTTGCCGACGCCAAGCGCGGCGACATCGGTTCCACCATGGCGGCTTACGCCCAGGCCTGGGCGGGGGCGGGGCCACTTGCGGCCGACGCGGTCACCGCCTCGCCCTACCTCGGCTTCGGGTCGCTGACCCCGTTGCTCGAGGTCGCCGCCGCACACGGCCGCGGCGTGTTCGTCCTGGCCGCCACCTCCAATCCGGAAGGCGCCGGGGTGCAACGCGCGGTGGTGGACCCGGGGGTCTCGGGTCGTACCGTGGCCCAGTCCATCGTCGACGCCGCGGCAGCGGTGAATCGGGCTTCCGCCGCGGCAGCGGTGAATCGGGCTTCCGCCGCGGCAGCGGTGAATCGGGCTTCCGCCGCGGCAGCGGTGAATCGGGCAGACCCCGCGCGGCCCGGGTCGGTCGGGGTCGTCGTCGGTGCCACCCTGGGAGTCGCAGTGCCCGACGTCGGCGACCTGGGCGGCCCGGTGCTGGTACCCGGTGTCGGGGCGCAGGGCGGGCGTCCGGAGGCCTTGGCGGGCCTCGGTGGGGCCAGGCCCGGCCAACTGCTGCCGGCGGTCTCCCGGGAGGTCCTGCGGGCCGGGCCGGAGCCTCGGGCGGTGCGCGTGGCCGCGGAACGAATCCGCGACTCGGTCGCCTATCTGGCCTGATCCGGCGCGCGGCGCGACACGCGCGACACGCCGGACAGGCCAGAATCCGGCGGGAACGTGGTCATCGCGATGCAGACGGTGGGCTGCGCCCGGCTCCGCCCCAACCCGACGTGAAGCGCTAAAAGCACTGCTAGACGCTGTTTTCGGGTAGTGGTGGATACCGTTGCCGCAGGCCCGCGGCGCCCACCCACACGGGCCCGGAGACGACGTTTCCGACGGCATTGTGCTGCGGGTTTTCACCACTTAACAGGGGGGCGGGTTAGATTTCGTCGTGGGGCGTGGGTACGGTCGTCGTCGCTGGCTGAAGTACCCGGCCCAGGCAAAACAATGATGGTGAATGAGACGGAGGAACCCGTGGCCCTTCCACAGTTGACCGACGAGCAGCGCGCCGCAGCCCTGGAGAAGGCTGCCGCCGCACGTCGGATACGTGCTGAGCTGAAGGATCGGCTCAAGCGTGGTGGCACCAACCTCCAGCAGGTGCTGAAGGATGCCGAGACCGATGAGGTCCTCGGCAAAATGAAGGTTTCCGCTCTGCTGGAGGCCCTGCCCAAGGTCGGCAAGGTCAAGGCGCAGGAAATCATGACCGAGCTGGAGATCGCCCCCACCCGCCGCCTGCGCGGCCTGGGAGACCGGCAGCGCAAAGCGCTGCTGGAAAAGTTCTCCTGAGGCTCGTCAGGTCGATGAACGCCGGCGAAGGGCCGGACAGCCGGGGCGATACGCCCCGAGACCGAGTGTCGCGGGGACGTGTCCTCGTGCTGTCCGGTCCTTCTGCCGTCGGCAAGTCGACGGTCGTCCGCCAATTGCGCGAGCAGGTTCCCGATCTGCACTTCAGTGTCTCGGCGACCACCCGGACACCTCGCCCCGGCGAGATCGACGGCCAGGACTACCACTTCGTCACACCGGAGCGGTTCGATGAACTGATCGACCGCGGCGAGATGCTGGAGTGGGCCGAGATCCACGGCGGTCTGCACCGATCGGGAACTCTCGCGGCCCCGGTCAGGGATGCCGCTGACGCAGGCAAGCCGGTCCTCATCGAGGTCGATCTCGCCGGCGCACGAGCCGTCAAAGGCGTTCTCCCGGATGCGGTCAGCGTCTTTCTCGCCCCGCCGAGTCGGGACGCGCTGCGGCAGCGACTGGTCGGTCGGGGCACCGAAACACCCGACGTCATGGCCCGCAGGTTGGCCACCGCCGAGGCCGAACTGGCCGCTCAAGGCGAGTTCGACGTCGTGGTCGTCAACAGCCAATTGGAATCCGCCTGTGCGGAATTGGTATCGTTGCTGGTGGGAAACGCGCCCAAGTCGGCGTGAACGGTCGCCGATCCAGCATCGAACGGCCCGCCCCGAACTCACCCAGGAGAAGGTCTACGTGACAACCACCGCCGATCACTACGATCCGGCCCCCGGCGCGGCCACTGCTTACGACACCCCGCTGGGTATCACCAACCCGCCGATCGACGAGTTGCTCGCCCGGGTGTCCAGCAAGTACGCCCTGGTCATCTATGCCGCCAAGCGCGCGCGCCAGATCAACGACTACTACAACCAGCTCGGCGACGGGATCCTGGAGTACGTCGGCCCGCTGGTGGAGCCGGGCATGCAGGAGAAGCCGCTGTCGATCGCGTTGCGCGAGATCCACGGCGACCTTCTCGAACACACCGAAGGCGAGTAACCGCGCCGTCGCGGGTTCTGACCATGAGCCCCAAGCGGATCATCGTCGGCGTCGCCGGCGGAATCGCCGCCTACAAGGCCTGTTCGGTGGTCCGTCAGCTCAGCGAGGCCGGGCACGACGTTCGAGTGCTGCCCACCGAGTCGGCGTTACGTTTCGTCGGGTCGGCCACGTTCGAGGCGCTGTCCGGCCATCCGGTGCACACCGGGGTCTTCGAGAACGTGCCGGACGTTCCGCACGTGCGCCTCGGCCAGGAGGCCGATCTGGTGGTGGTGGCGCCCGCCACGGCCGATCTGCTGGCCCGGGCCGCCATCGGCCGTGCCGACGACCTGCTCACCGCGACGCTGCTGACCGCCCGCTGTCCGGTGCTCTTCGCGCCCGCGATGCACACCGAGATGTGGCAGCACCCGGCCACCGCGGACAACGTGGCGACCCTGCGCCGTCGCGGCGCGGTGGTGCTTGAGCCGGCGTCGGGGCGGCTCACCGGCACCGACACCGGTCCCGGCCGGCTTCCCGAGCCCGAGGAGATCGCCACCTTCGCCGAGTTGCTGCTCGGCCGTCCCGAAGCGCTGCCCTACGACCTGCACGGCACCAGGTTCCTGATCACGGCCGGCGGCACCCGCGAGGCACTGGACCCGGTGCGGTTCATCGGAAACCGGAGCTCCGGGAAGCAGGGTTATGCGGTCGCGCGGATCGCCGCCCAGCGCGGCGCCGAGGTGACGCTGATCGCCGGGAACACCGCCGGCCTGGCGGATCCGGCCGGTGTGGACGTGCTGCGGGTCACCTCCGCGGCCCAGATGCACGAGGCCGTCTCCAAGCACGCCCCCGATGCCAACGTTCTGGTGATGGCGGCGGCTGTCGCCGACTTCCGGCCCGTCCGCACCGCGACCAGCAAGATCAAGAAGACCGCCGACGCGGCGGAACGCCCGACGGTCGAACTGGTGCGCACCGATGACGTCCTGACCGGCGCCGTGCGGCAGCGCACCGACGGGCAGTTGCCCAACATGGCTGCGATCGTCGGGTTCGCCGCCGAAACCGGCGATGCCAACGGGGACGTGCTGTTTCACGCGCGCGCCAAACTGGCCCGCAAAGCCTGCGACCTGCTGGTCGTCAACGCCGTCGGCGACGGCCGCGCGTTCGAGGTCGACAGCAACGACGGCTGGCTGCTGGGGGCCGACGGCACCGAGGTGGCCCTGGAGCACGGTTCGAAAACTCTGATGGCAAGCCGTATTGTGGACGCGATTGCGGCGTTCCTTCGCGGCAGCGACGGATAAGCCACCAGTGCCGGTCGACACAGACCGGCCCGGAGCACATGAATGTGCCCAACACCAGGTAACCGAAGGGGATTGACACTGTGAGCGATAACGGGCGGCTGTTCACCAGCGAGTCGGTGACCGAGGGGCATCCCGACAAGATCTGCGACGCGATCAGTGACTCGGTGCTCGACTCGCTGCTGGCCGTGGACCCGAAGTCCCGTGTCGCAGTGGAGAGCCTCGTGACCACCGGTCAGGTGCACGTCGTGGGTGAGGTGACCACCTCGGCCAAGGAAGCCTTCGCCGACATCACCGACACCGTTCGCCAGTGCATTCTCGAGATCGGCTACGACTCCTCGGAGAAGGGGTTCGACGGTGCCTCCTGCGGCGTGAACGTCGGCATCGGCCGGCAGTCCCCGGATATCGCCCAGGGCGTCGACACGGCCTACGAGGCACGCGTCGAAGGGGAGCGCGATCCGCTCGACCTGCAGGGTGCCGGCGACCAGGGCCTGATGTTCGGTTACGCGATCCGCGACACGCCGGAACTGATGCCGTTGCCGATCGCGCTGGCCCACCGTCTGGCCCGCAAGCTGGCGGCGGTCCGTAAAGGTGGGCCGCTGGGCTACCTGCGCCCGGACGGCAAGACCCAGGTCACCATCCAGTACGAGGGCACCACGCCGATCCGCCTGGACACCGTGGTGCTGTCGACCCAGCACGCCGCCGAGATCGACGAGAAAGAGCAGCTGCCGCAAGACATTCGCAGGCATGTCGTCGACGTCGTCCTGAGCGAACTGGCTCACGAAAGCCTGGACACCTCCGACTTCCGGCTGCTGGTCAACCCCACCGGCAAGTTCGTCGTCGGCGGACCGATGGGCGATGCCGGTCTGACCGGCCGCAAGATCATCGTCGACACCTACGGCGGCTGGGCCCGTCACGGCGGCGGCGCCTTCTCCGGCAAGGACCCGTCGAAGGTGGACCGCTCCGCGGCCTACGCCATGCGCTGGGTGGCCAAGAACGTCGTCGCGGCCGGCCTGGCCGAGCGGGTCGAGGTCCAGGTCGCCTACGCCATCGGCAAGGCGGCCCCGGTCGGTCTGTTCGTGGAGACGTTCGGCACCGAGACCGTCGATCCGCATCGCATCGAGAAGGCCATCACCGCGGTGTTCGACCTGCGCCCCGGCGCCATCGTCCGCGACCTGGACCTGCTGCGACCGATCTACGCGCCGACCGCGGCATACGGGCACTTCGGCCGTACCGATGTGGATCTGCCCTGGGAGCGCCTGGACAAGGTCGAGGACCTCAAGAGTTCGGTCTGAGTCCCGCGCCGGTGAACTCGTAGTCCTGCAGCGGGAACCGGCGGCTGCGCCAGTAGGCCTCAAGGGTCGTGGTCGGACGCACCGGCACGTCGCCGTTGTGGTCGAAGTAGTAGCTGTTGGCGTCCTTGCAACTGGGTTGCCAGAAGATCTGGCGGTGCCGCTTGCGCATCATCTCGGAGAAGTACCGGTCGTTGGCCCCGGCGCTGATCTCCACTCGGCGCGCCCCGCTGCGGCGTGCCCGGGTCAGGCAGCGCACGATATGGCGGCTCTGAGCCTCGATGAGCGCGAAGTAGGACGAGCCGACATATCCGTAGGGACCGAATACGGTGAACATGTTCGGAAAGCCGGGCACGCTAACGCCCTCGTAGGCCTGTAGCCGGTTCTCCTCCCAGAACTGCACCAGCGACCGTCCGCCGGACCCGGTGACCGAATAGGTCGCGGCGTCGGCGTCGGTCATCACGAACCCGGTCGCCAGGACCAGCACGTCGACCCCATGGGAGCCGCCGTCGGCCGTCATCACGACGGATTCGGTGATCCGGGTGATCGGCTCGGTGATCAACTCCACGTTGTCGCGGTTGAATGTCGACAGATACGTGTTGTGGAATCCCGGGCGCTTGCAGCCGACGGCATACCGCGGGGTGAGCTTGTCCCGGACGTCTGGATCGTGGACCTGACTGCGCAGGTATGCCCGTCCGGCATCGTCCATCCTGCGGGCGAAAGGATTGATCGTGAAGTAGTTCGCCGCGAGTGGGAAGGTGAACTCGACGAACGCCTGACTGAGCAGTCGCTGGACGGTCTTGCCGCCGGGCAGGCGCATCGCGAGCCGCGCCGCCGGGGACATCGGCGCGTCGAGCTTGGGGAAACACCAGATCGGTGTTCGCTGAAAGACTGTGAGCTGCTTCACGTTCGGTGCGATCGCCGGGATGACCTGAACCGCTGATGCGCCGGTTCCGATGACGGCGACCCGCTTGCCGGTCAGGTCCAGGCTGTGATCCCACCGGGCGGTGTGCATGACCGGCCCGGCGAACTTCTCGAGGCCGTCGATGTCGGGGAACCTCGGCGTGGTCATCACGCCACTGGCGTTGATCAGAAACCGCGCCGTCAACTGCTCACCGGAGCCCAGGTCCACCCGCCACAACTGGTCGCCGTCGTCGAACCGCGCCGCCGCGACGGTCGTGCCGAACCGGATCCGGGGGCGCAGGCCGTACTTGTCGACGCAGTGCTCGGCGTAGGCGCGAAGCTCTCGGCCGGGCGCGTAGACACGCGACCAGTCCGGGCTCTGCTCGAAGGAGAACTGATAGGAGAACGACGGAATATCCACGGCGATGCCGGGATAGGTGTTCCAGTACCACGTCCCACCGGGGCCGTCCGCCGCGTCGAGGATCAGGTAGTCGTTCAGGCCCGCCTTGTCGAGCAGAATGCCCGCGCCTATCCCCGAGAAGCCCGCCCCGACGATCAACGTCTGGTGATCCGGTGCGTTCGGCGACCCGGCCGTCCTCGCCGTCCCCGTCATCAACGCAGCGTAAGCCCGGGTATGGAAAGGCGGCTCACGTATCCGTGCCCCGCCTTCTCGCTTATGCCGTGGTCAGCCGATGAACTGGCTGAACGCCCACTGGTACTCAGCCGGCACGACGCTCACGCCGCACTGGTTCTGCAGGCTGCTCAGCGGCGTCAGGATCGACCGGATGTCGGCGTACTCCTGCGGATTGGTGGAGGCGTAATTCTGGATGGTCTGAGCGGCCTGCGCCTGCGGCTGCAGCGCAGCGGCCATCAGCACCCTGTTGGCGTCGGTGTGGCTGTTCAGGTAGGACTTCGCCTGCTGGGTCACCGCTGCCACGGTGGTGTCCACGTTGGCGGGGCTGCAGTCCGTGTCCGCGGACGCCGCGGGTGCAGCGAGCCCGGCCAGGGCGATGCCGCCGACGATGCTGCCGATCCACACGCGGGCGATGCGCCGGTTCTGAGCGGTTGTCATAGCTTTGGTTCCTCCAGAGGTGCGACGTTCAGCTGTCATTGTGGCTTGTCGGCGCCGGGCCGACAAACGTTACTGCTCAGCGGCCCCGTGCAGCGCGGTCCGCAGCGCCGCAAGTCCGCGGTCGGTGGCCTCGGTGGCCGCGGGGACCACACCCGCGTAGCCCAAATAGCCGTGGACCAGTGTCTCGGCGTTATGCAGTTCGACCTCGACGCCGGCCTCGGCCAGCAGTTCGGCGTAACGGGCGCCGTCGTCGCGCAGCGGATCGTGGCCCGCGACCGCCACATAGGCCGGTGCCAGCCCGGAAAGGTCGGCGGCCCGCCCCGGCGCCAGGCCGGCCGGCGGGTCGGCCAGGTCGACGTGGCCGGCGTACCAGCGGGTGAAGGCAGCCAGCGCGTCGTTGTCCAGAATCGGGGCCCCGGCGTTCTCGGCGAACGACGGCAGTGAGGTGTCCCACATCGTCGAGGGGTACCAGAGCAACTGGAACACCACCGTCGGCCCTTCCCCCGACCGTTCGCCGTCACGTGCCGATTGCGCCACCACGGCGGCCAGGTTCCCGCCCGCGGAGTCGCCTGCCACCGCCAGTCGCGAGCCGTCAGCGCCGAAGCGTCCGGCGTTGCGGGCCACCCAACTGGTGGCCGCCCAGGCGTCCTCGACCGCGGCCGGGTAGGGATGCTCGGGAGCCAGGCGGTAGTCGACGGAGACCACCACCGTCCGGCCGGCCACCGCGTGCTGACGGGCGGTGACGTCATGGGTCTCGAGGTCGCCGAGGGCGAATCCGCCGCCGTGGAAGAACATCGTGACGGGGTGCGGTTGGTCGCCGGGGCTTTCCTCGGGGTCTTCCGGGGGCCAGTAGACCCGCACCGGAATCGGCCCTGCCGGTCCCTCGATGTGGTGATCTTCGGCCCGCAGGTCCTCGTGCAGCGGTCGGCGCGGAAGGTCGCGCAGTCGGCGTCGAGCCTCCTGCACGCCGCCGTCGGTCGTCAGCTGAAACGGGACGGCCTCCAGTACCTTCTGCAGGATGGCGTCAATGGGTGGTCTGTCGTCGGCCATGGAGCCACGGTACGCAGGCACTCCGCCGGCCGTGCGGGCCTGGTGGGCGGCGGGGACGGTCGCGGCTGTCGGGTACGGGATCGTGCTGGCGGTGATCGCGGTGCGGGTGCCGGCCGGTGAGCACCTCACCGGCCGTTTCACCGGCCAGCCCATGGCCAAGGCCACCATGGCGGTGCTGCTGGCCGTGGCCGCGTCGTTCCATCCGATCCTGCGGGAGCGGCGCTGGCTGGTGCCCGCGCTGGCGCTGTCGGCCGTGGGCGATCTCTTCCTGGCGATGCCGTGGTGGAAGCCGGCCTTCGTCTGCGGGTTGGGCGCGTTCCTGGTGGCGCACCTGTGCTACCTGGGCGCGCTGCTGCCGCTGCGGGGAAACACCGGCCGGGGCCGGCTCATCGCGGCGACGGCGGTGGTAGTGGCCTGCGCCGCCATGCTGGTCCGCTTCTGGCCGACGCTGAGGGCCCAGGGCATGACGATCCCGGTGACCGTCTACATCGGCGTGTTGTGCGCCATGGTGTGCGCGGCGCTGCTCGCCCGGCTGCCGACAGCCTGGACGGCGCTTGGCGCGACGCTGTTCGCGGTCTCGGACGGCATGATCGGCGTCGGCCAGTTCGTCCTCGGCTCCGAGGCGTTGGAACTTCCGATCTGGTGGGTGTACGCCGCGTCGCAGATACTGATCACCGCGGGCTTCTTCTTCCATCGGTCGGCACCCGGATTTGTCGGTGGCTCCCGATAGCGTCGGGTCATATCACCGACTACAGGGGGGACCACCACCATGACCGACTCCAATAAGACGCTCATCGCCGCACTGCTGGACCGTTCCGGCTCCATGCAGGACATCGCCGATGACATGCGGGGCGGATTCGACACCTACATCAGCGGCGAACGTGGCCAGCCGGGGACGACGCTGGTCACCCTGGCTCAGTTCGACGACCAGTACGAGGTCGTCTACCGGGACACCTCGGTCGACGCCGTGCCCCCGCTGGACCTGCAGCCGCGCGGCATGACCGCCCTGCTGGACGCGATCGGCCGGTTCATCACCGAGGTCGGGGTCGGTCTGGCCGCGCTCCCGGAGGACCAACGCCCCGGCGAGGTGACCGTACTGGTCCTGACCGACGGGCATGAGAACGCAAGCACCGAGTGGTCCAAAGACGCTGTGAAACAACTGATTTCGCAGCAGGAGACGGACTACGGCTGGGACTTCGTGTTCCTCGGGGCGAATATGGACGCCGTGGATGTGGGCGCCGACCTCGGCTTTGCGCCAGGCAAGTCGCTCACTTACGCCGCCGATGGCGACGGCGTGCAGGGCGCCTGGGGCGCGGTGTCCAGCTACAGCGCCCGCAAGCGCAGCCGCGGCGCCGCACCGGCGGCGTCGATAGTCTTCGATGACGCCGAACGTCGCGGGGCGCACAAACGGCGGTAACCCCACCGGACGGGAGCAGGCCGGTGATGACCAAGTGAAGAGTCGATTGGCGTGAGCACAACCGGCCGGCGCGCTGCCGAACACGAACCGATCGCCCGGGTGCTGCCGATGCTGTCGGTCCCGCATCTGGACCGTGATTTCGACTACCTGGTCAGCGAAGAGCAGTCCGACGACGCCCAGCCCGGAGTCCGGGTGCGGGTGCGGTTCCACGGCCGGCTGGTGGATGCCTTCGTCCTCGAACGCCGATCCGATACCGACCACGTCGGCCAGTTGGGCTGGCTGGACCGGGTGATCTCGGCGGAGCCGGTGCTCACCGGCGAGGTGCGCCGGCTGGTCGACGCGGTCGCCGCCCGCTATGCCGGCACCCGTCCCGACGTGCTGCGGCTGGCCATCCCGCCCCGGCACGCCGGAGCGGAGAAAGGCCAGCGCAGTGCGCCGCTGTTGCCGGTCGTCGAGCCCGTCGATCCGGCCGGCTGGGCTCGCTACAGCGGGGGAACGGCGTTCCTTGAGGCGCTCCAGGAGGGTCGTGCGGCCCGTGCCGTGTGGCAGGCGCTGCCCGGTGAAGGTTGGTGCGACCGACTGGCCGAAGCCGCGGCGGCCGCCGTCAGCGGCGGCCACGGCGTGCTCGCCGTCGTGCCGGACCAGCGTGACATCGATGCGCTGATGCAGGCGGCCATCGCGCGGATCGACGCATCCGTCGTGGTTGCCCTGGCCGCCGGTCTCGGGCCCTCAGCGCGTTACCGGCGCTGGCTGTCGGTGCTGCGCGGGGAGGCGCGGCTGGTCATCGGAACCCGCAGCGCGGTGTTCGCCCCGGTTGACCGGCTCGGCCTGGTGATGGTCTGGGACGACGGCGACGACAGCCTGGCGGAACCGCGGGCGCCCTATCCGCATGCCCGTGACGTCGCCATGCTGCGGGCGCACCAGTTGCGCTGCGCGTCGGTCGTCGCCGGCTATGCCCGCACCGCTGAGGCCCAGGCCCTGGTGACCGGCGGCTGGGCGCACAATCTCGTGGCGCCCCGTCCGGTGGTGCGCGCCAGCGCCCCCCGGGTGCTCGCCCTCGACGACGAGGGGTACGCCGACGAGCGCGATCCTGCCGCCCGCACCGCCCGGCTGCCGTCCATCGCGCTGCGCGCCGCCAGGACGGCTCTGGAGCGCGGTGCTCCGGTACTGGTTCAGGTTCCCCGGCGCGGGTACCTGCCGTCGGTGGCGTGCGCCCGGTGTCGCACCATCGCGCGCTGCCGGCACTGCATGGGGCCGCTGTCGCTGTCCGACCGCGATGCCGAGGGTGCGGTATGCCGCTGGTGCGGCCGGATCGACATCGCTTTGCGCTGCCGTCGCTGCGGCGCCGACGCCATCCGGGCGGTGGTGGTCGGCGCCCGCCGCACCGCCGAGGAACTCGGCCGGGCATTTCCCGGCACCGCGGTGATCACGTCGGCGGGTGACGCGGTGCATCCCGAGATCGGTTCCGGCCCGGCTCTGGTGGTCGCCACGCCCGGCGCCGAACCGCGGGCACCCCACGGCTACGGCGCGGCACTGCTGCTCGACAGTTGGTCCATGCTGGGCCGGGAGGACCTGCGGGCCGCGGAGGACACGCTGCGGCGGTGGATGGCCGCCGCCGCCCAGGTGCACTCCCGGGCCGAGGGCGGTGTGGTCGTCGTCGTCGCGGACTCCTCGATCCCCACGGTGCAGGCCCTGATCAGGTGGGATCCGGTCGGTCACGCCGAGACCGAGTTGGATGGCCGGACGGCCGTCGGACTGCCGCCGGCGGTGCATATGGCCGCCGTCGACGGCGCCTCGGAGGCCGTCGCGGCCCTGATCGGTCAGGCGGTTCTGCCCGAGGATGCCGACGTGCTCGGGCCGGTGGACCTTCCGCCGGGTGTCCGCCGGCCACCGGGCGCCGGTGACGCCGCGATCCGCATGTTGATCCGGGTCCGGCGAGAGGAGGGTCTGGCCCTGGCGGCGGCGCTGCGCGACGCCACCGCGGTACAGAGCGCCCGCCACGACCACGATCCGGTCCGGGTACAGATCGACCCGCTGCACGTGGGCTGATACGGCGGCCTTTCCGGCAACCTATCTGGCCGGCAACCTATCTGGCGGGCACCTATCTGGCCGCTTCTAGGACCACCCGCACCATGTCGAGCGTCGTCGACGGATGCAGCAGCGCGAAGCGGCCGATCACCTCGCCCTCCCACACCGTGGGGGTGGCGAAAGCGACCTGCTCGGCGAGCAGCCGGTTCTGCAGACCCAGATAGTCGTCCTTGGTCCAGCCTGGCCGGCGCCACAACACGATCGACAACCCCGGCTCACGAACCAACTCGACATGCGGCATCTCGTCGACCAGTTCGGCCACCTGCGCGGTCAGGTCCAACACATGCTGGACGGCGATCCGGTAGGCGTTGGTGCCGTATACCGCCAGGGAGAACCACAGCGGCAGTCCGCGTGCCCGGCGGCTCAGATGATGGGCGAGGTCGGTCGGGTTCCAGAATTCCGGATGTTCGGACTGATGCAGTGGATCGAGATAGGACGCGTGCTGGGTGTGCACCGAGGCCGCGTCGTCGGGGTCGCGGTACAGCACGGCCGCGCAGTCGAAGGGGGCGAACCACCACTTGTGCGGGTCGGTGATGAAGGAGTCGGCGTGCTCGAGTCCGGCGAACCGCCATCTCTGGTCCGACAGCAGGGCCGCGCCGCCGTAGGCGCCGTCGACGTGAAACCACAGATTCCGTTCCCGGCACACTGCAGCGATGCCCTCGAGATCGTCGACGATCCCGGCGTTCGTCGTTCCGGAGGTGGCCACCACTGCGACCACCGGAGGGCCGTCGTAGCCGTCCAGAGCGGCCTTCAACGCGTCCCCGGTGAACCGGTGGTCCTCGGTGGCCACCACGAACGGTTCGACGTCGAGGATGCGGCAGGCGTTCGCCACCGACGAGTGCGCCTCGTCACTGCAGGCGATCCGCACCTCCCGCACCCCGAACCTCTTGCGCCCGATCTCCCTTGCGACCGCCAACGCGGACAGGTTCGCCGCGGACCCGCCGGACACGAACGTCCCGCCGGCCGTGTCCGGCATGCCCGCCAGGTCGGCGATAAAGCGCAGCACCTGGTTCTCGGCGACGATGGCTCCGGAGGCCTCCAGCCACGAACACCCCTGCAGCGACGCGATGGACACCACGGTGTCGAACAACAGCGCCGCCTTGGTGGGGGCGGCGGGGATGAAACCGAAAAATCGTGGGCTGTCGGTGGAGAGCACGTTCGACGCGATGTGGTCGACGTAGGCGTCGAGGACTTCGCGGGGGTCGCGGCCGTACTCGTCGATGAAACCGTCCAGCGCCTCCATGATCGGCTCGGGCGGCGCCGGATGATCCAGCGGTGTGTCGGTGAAGGACAGCCGCGTGCGCACGTATTCGAAGACCAGGCCCGCCAGGTGCGGGTCGTGCTGGTGCATCCGGTCGGGCGGCCGCGTCTCACGTATGACGTGGTGAGCCAGATACGGGTCGTCGGTTGGCATGGTTTCTCCTGCGTGAGCGTTGAGTTGTCACCGTAGAGTGCGGGGCAGGATTTCGTCGGTTGTCGTGTCACGGCGGACAGGGGGAGGGGCGATGCGCTCGGTGGGCCGCAGGATCGCGTGGCTGATCCCACTGCTGCTCACCGTCGTCGGACTCCTGTGGCCACTGGTGCTGACCGGCGCGTCCTCGGGCGGGACGCTGTCGGACCCGGTGACGTTCTCCTCGATGCGGGCCGACTTCACCGTGGACGCCGACGGGGTGTTGCAGGCCACCGAGACCATCACCGCGGAGTTCCCCAGCGGGCGGCACGGGATCTTCCGGTACTGGGACGTGGCCAACCAGAACGACTCCCACGTCCGCCAGAACCCCGAGGTCGAGGAGATCTCCCTGGACGGCGAACCCGTGCCGTACGAGTTCCTGTGGAAGAACGGCCGGCGATTCCTGGTGGCCAAGATCGGCGACCCCGACAGCTATGTGTTCCCGGGGTCGCATGTCTACCGAATCCGCTACAGCATCCCCGGTGTGCTCGATCCCGGAACCACCGGCCAGAACCGGCAATTCGCCTCCACGGTGGGCGATCCGGCGGCGACGTCGGTGTTCTTCTGGAACGTCATCGCTCCCGGCTGGTCCAATGTCATTGAGCAGGCGGAGATCTCGGTTCGGTTACCCGCCGCGGTTCCCGGTGCGCAGTGCTCGGTCGGGATGGGCGTGGGACGCACGTGCGACGGGCTGACCGTCAACGGCGACACCGTGCAGATCCGGGCGGCCAACCTCCCGCCCGGCACCCCGGTCACGCTTCGCGCCGGGGTCGACGTTCCCACCCCGCCGCGGGCCACCGTGCCGTGGTCGCAGCGCTGGGATCCGATCCTGGGACGCTCCGTGCCGATCGCGGCCTGGCTGCTCGGTTTGACGGCCGCCACGGGTCTGGGGGCGTTTCTGTTCTGGCGCACCACCGTTGAGCCGGCCCCGGGTTTCCCGTTGCAGTATGCCCCGCCCGCGGGACTCGGACCCGTGCAGTGCGAGTTCATCCGCACGGAGAAGGTGCCGGATGAGGGCGTCACTGCGACCCTGTTCTATCTGGCCGACCGCGGTCTGGTCGACCTCAACGAGGTCGGGCACAAGAAGTGGGCGGTGCGCAGCACCGGCGAACGCGGGGGGTGGGCCGATGTCGACCCGGTCAGCGTGGCGGTCGGATCGGCTCTCGGACTGACCTCTCCGGGACATCGCTTCGACGCCAACGGCACCGTGAGCGCGGGCACCAAACTCACCCGCGCCAAGGCGGAGATGGCCACCGCGGTCCGCGAGTGGGCATTCGGCGGCGGCCTGATGGTCAAGCGGCGGGTGGAACTGTGGCTGCGGGTGGCCAACGTGGTGTCGCTGGTGCTGGCCGTCTGCGGCTTTCTGCGTCTGTTCGTCTTTCCGATCACTCTGTGGGGCTTGCCCTTTGCCGCCTTCTTCCTGTTGTCGCTGCCCGCCTGGAGCCCCGGCGTCGGTATGCGCCGCAGCCCGGTCGGCCGGCAGTTGTGGTCGGAAGCGGGCGGCTTCCATCGCATGCTGACCACCGACTCCGCGGAGTCGAGATTCGACTTCTCCGCCCGCAAGGACCTCTACACCGCCTACGTCCCGTTCGCGGTGGCAGGTGGTGCCGCTGCGCTGTGGGCGGCCAAGTACCAGGCCGCCACCGGCCAACCTCCGCCGGAACCGGGCTGGTACCACTCGAGTTCGGGCCGCAACGTCAGCTCCTCGGGTTCCGGGGGTGCTAGTTTCGACAGCTTCGAGTCGGCACTGTCGTCGTCGATCGGCGCCTACACCGCGTCACAGTCCTCATCGTCGAGCAGCAGCGGCGGAGGGGGCTTCAGCGGAGGCGGTGGCGGCGGTGGTGGTGGCGGCGGAGGAGGAGGTTCCTGGTGACCGTGTATCTGGTGATCGCATTGGTGCTCGCGGTGGCCGTGCTCATCGGTTTCGTGCTGGGCTACAACAAACTTCGCTCCGCCGACGTCCGGGCCGATGAGGCGCTGGGCGGCGTCGATGTGCAGCTGACCCGGCGGGCCTCGCTGATTCCCGGCCTGGTCAGCGCTGTCGATGGATTCGCGGCGCACGAGAAATCCGTACTGGGACACATCGCCGACGCCCAGGCCGCGTTGACCGCCGCCACCGCCGGCACATCGGTCGCGCAGCGCGCCGGCGCGGAACGCCAGTTCGACGGTGCTGTCGGGCAGGTTCTGGCGCTCGGCCAGACCTACCCCCAACTCGCGTCGTCGAACAACTTCCTCGACCTTCAGCACAATCTGGCCGACACCGAGGACAAACTCGCCTTCGCCCGCCAGTACTACAACGACGCGGCCGCGACGGTCAACAAGCTGCGCAGCACCATCCCGTGGATGTTCGTCGCCGGCATGGCCGGGGTGGGCGAACGTGAGTTCTACCAGGCGCCCAAGTGACCCTTCACCGGACCAGAAACCGCTGATGCGAATCGTGTTCGCCGGCACGCCCGAACCGGCACTGCCGTCACTGCAGCGGCTGATCGACTCGCCACACCACGATGTCGTTGCCGTGCTGACCCGACCCGACGCCGCCGCGGGCCGGCGCGCGAAGCCGGCACCCTCGCCGGTGGCGCGGCTGGCCCTGGACGCCGGAATCCCCGTACTGCGTCCCGCGCGGCCGAATTCGGCGGAGTTCGTCGCCGAACTCGCCGCGCTGGCTCCGGACTGCTGCGCCGTGGTCGCCTACGGGGCGCTGTTGAGCGAAGAACTGCTGGCGGTGCCGCGGCACGGCTGGGTCAATCTGCACTTCTCGTTGCTGCCCGCCTGGCGTGGTGCCGCGCCGGTGCAGGCTGCCATCGCCGCCGGCGACACCGTCACCGGCGCAACGACGTTCCTCATCGAACCCGCATTGGACTCCGGGCCGGTGTACGGGGTGGTGACCGAGACCATCCGGGCAGGCGACACCGCCGGCGAGTTGCTCGACCGGTTGGCGGAGACCGGGGCGGGGCTGCTGGCGACCACCCTCGACGGCATCGCCGAGGGTGCCCTGACCCCGGTACCGCAGCCACCCGACGGGGTGAGTCTGGCGCCCAAGATCACCGTCGAGCAGGCCCGCATCCGCTGGGACCTGCCGGCCCACGCCGTCGAGCGCCGCGTCCGCGCGGTCACCCCGGCGCCGGGCGCATGGACCATGGTCGGCGACCTTCGGGTCAAGATCGGCCCGCTCACCATCGACGCCGACGCCGAACCGCTGGCGCCGGGGGAGCTGCGTATCGACCGGACCGGGGTGCGGGCCGGCACCGCAACCCGGCCGGTGCTGCTGGGACAGGTGCAACCGCCGGGCAAGAAGCCGATGACCGCGCTGGACTGGACACGCGGCGCCCGCCTGGGCGAACAGGCGCGGGCCTCGTGAACCAGCGCGGTGGCGGCAAGGACCGTCAGGACCGTCGACCCGAGCGCCGCGAACCCCGGGGCGAGCGACCGGCACCGCGCCGTCGGCCGCGGGCCGAACTCGATCCGGCCCGTCGCGCCGCCTTCGACGTCCTGCGCGCGGTGTCCGAGAAAGACGCCTACGCCAACCTGGCGCTGCCCGCTCTGCTGGGCGAACGTGGCATCACCGGCCGCGACGCGGCCTTCGCGACCGAACTGACCTACGGCACCTGCCGCACCCGGGGACTGCTCGACGCCGTCATCGCCGCCGCCGCCGGCCGGCCGGTGGACCAGATCGACCCCGTGCTGCTGGATCTGCTGCGACTCGGGGCGTACCAGTTGCTGCGCACCAACGTCGCCGAGCACGCCGCGGTAGCGACCACCGTCGAGCAGGCGGGAGTCGAATTCGACTCGGTCCGAGCGGGATTCGTCAATGCGGTGTTGCGAAAGATCTCCAGCCGGGACGAGGCCGCCTGGTTGGCCGAAGTGGCGCCGCCGGCTGCGGGGGACCCGATCGGTCACGCCGCACTGGTGCACGCCCATCCCCGCTGGATCGCCCAGGCGTTCGCCGATGCCCTGGGCGCCGACGCCGGCGAACTGGATGCCGCGCTGGCCGCCGACGACGCCCGGCCGGCGGTGCACCTGGCCGCCCGCCCCGGGGTGCTCTCGGCCGCCGACCTGGCCGAGGCGGTGGGCGGCGAAGTCGGGCGCTACTCGCCCTATGCGGTCTACCTCGCCGGCGGCGATCCCGGCCGGCTCGCCGCCCTGCGCGACGGCCAGGCGCTGGTGCAGGACGAAGGCAGCCAGTTGGTGGCCCGGGCCCTGACCCTGGCACCGTGCATCGGCGCCGACCGCGGCCGCTGGCTGGATCTGTGTGCCGGGCCCGGCGGCAAGACGGCTCTGCTCGCGGCGCTGGCCGCCCAGCAGGGCGCGGTCGTCACCGCCGTCGAACTCAATCCCCGGCGCGCGGAACTGGTCGAGCACAACGTTCGTGGTCTGGCGGTCGAGGTGCTGCGCGCCGACGGTCGCGAACCTCCGCTTCCCGCAGGGGAATTCGACCGGGTGCTCGTCGACGCGCCCTGCACCGGGCTCGGTGCGCTGCGCCGGCGCCCGGAGGCGCGCTGGCGGCGCACCCCCGCCGACGTCGCACCGCTGGCCAAGCTGCAACGCGAACTGCTGGCCTCGGCGATCCGGCTGGTCCGCCCGGGTGGTGTGGTGCTCTACGCGACCTGTTCACCGCATCTGGTCGAAACCGTCGGTGTGGTCTCCGACGCGCTCCGGTCGGCGTCGCGCCGGGGTGGGCGCGAGGGCCGCCAGCCGGTGACCGCGCTGGACACCCGGGAGCTGTTCGCCCCCGTCGGCGACCTCGGGGACGGGCCGTATGTCCAGCTGTGGCCGCACCGGCACGGCACCGACGCCATGTTCGCCGCCGCACTGCGCAAGGACAGCTGAGCGACCGTGCGCCGTCACCGAGGCTTTACAGTGGCAGCCATGTCGACTCCCACCAGGCCGATGATCGCGCCCTCGATCCTGTCCGCCGACTTCGCCCGGCTGGCCCAGGAGGTGGCCGCCGTCGAAGGTGCCGACTGGCTGCACGTCGACGTGATGGACGCCCACTTCGTGCCGAACCTGACCCTCGGCCTGCCGGTGGTGGAGAGCCTGCTCAAGGTGACCGACATCCCGATGGACTGCCACCTGATGATCGACGACCCGGACCGCTGGGCGCCCGGTTACGCCGAAGCCGGCGCCTACAACGTCACGTTCCACGCCGAGGCCACCGACAAGCCTGTCGCGGTGGCCCGCGACATCCGCGCCGCCGGCGCCAAAGCCGGGCTGTCCATCAAGCCCGGCACGCCGCTGGAGCCCTACCTGGAGATCCTGCGGGATTTCGACACCCTGCTGGTGATGTCCGTCGAGCCCGGCTTCGGCGGCCAGAGCTTCATCCCCGAGGTGCTGGACAAGGTGGCCGCGGTGCGGCGGCTCGTGGACTCCGGTGAGTTGAGGATCCTGATCGAGATCGACGGCGGTATCAACGCCGACACCATCGAGCAGGCCGCCGAGGCCGGTGTGGACTGCTTCGTGGCTGGATCGGCGGTCTACGGTGCCAGTGATCCGGCGGCCGCCGTGGAGGCTCTGCGCCGCCAGGCCGGTGGCGCCTCTCCGCACCTGCGCCTGTGACCACACCCGTGCACATCGCTGCGGCGATGCGGCTGGCCGCCGAACAGGCGCAGGCGGTCAAAGGCGCCACTTATCCCAATCCCCCTGTGGGAGCTGTGATTCTGGACCCGTCGGGCGACGTCGCCGGAGTCGGTGCCACCCAGCCGGCGGGCGGAGCCCACGCCGAGGTGGTGGCACTGCGGGCCGCCGGTGAGCGAGCCTCCGGTGGCACGGCGGTGGTGACACTGGAACCGTGCAACCACCACGGCCGCACCCCGCCGTGTGTGGACGCCCTGCTGGAGGCCGGGGTGGCCGCCGTCGTCTACGCCGTCGCCGATCCGAACCCGGTAGCCGCGGGCGGTGCCGGTCGTCTGCGCGCCGCCGGTGTCGCGGTGACCGGCGGCGTGGCCGCCGATGAGGTTGAAGCGGGTCTCCTGCGCGAGTGGATGCATAAGCAGCGCAATGGTTTTCCGCACGTCACGTGGAAGTTCGCCACCAGTGTCGACGGGCGCAGCGCGGCGGCCGACGGTTCGTCGCAATGGATCACCAGTACGGCCGCCCGCGCTGACGTGCACCGCAGGCGGGCCGCGGCCGACGCGATCGTCGTCGGCACCGGAACGGTGTTCGCCGACAACCCGAGTCTGACCGCCCGCCTTCCCGACGGCGCCCTGGCGGCTCAGCAGCCGCTGCGTGTGGTGGTCGGCCGGCGCGAGATACCGCCGGATTCTGCTGTGCTGAGCCGGGATTCGCCGACGGTGCTGCTGCACACCCACGATCCGCGGGAGGTGCTGCGGGTCCTGGCGGATCGCACCGATGTGCTGCTGGAGGGCGGCCCGACGCTGGCCGGTGCGTTCCTGCGGGCGGGCGCGGTGCACCGGATCCTGGCTTATGTGGCCCCCATGCTGCTCGGCGGTCCGGTCACGGCGGTCGACGACGTCGGGGTCGCCAGCATCGCCGGCGCCCTGCGGTGGCGCTATGACGGCGTCGAGCAGATCGGGCCGGACCTGCTGCTCAGCCTGACTCCGGGTGACTGACCGCCGCTACCCTTCGCGTTGCAGCGATTTGTGCTCGATGATGTCGCGGGAACCGCCCGCGCCGAGCATCTCCCGGAACGCCTGCACGGTGTAGCCGACGACCGTCGCATCGGTACCGGCCCGGGCGCTGGCGGATCGGGGGAGTGCGAACAGCGGACCCATCTCGCCGAAATAGTCACCGGGAAGGGCGACCTTGAGGATTTCCTCACCGCCGCTTGCCAATTCGCGGACGAGTTCGATCTCTCCCTCGGACACCATGTAGATGGAATCTCCCATGGTGCCCTGCTCGAAGAGTGTTTCACCGGCCTGTAGTTCGACCGTCTGCGGTTCGTGGTCGGTGGCTGATACGTGCGGTACAAGCTCCACCACGCGGTCTGCCAGTGGCAGCATCCGGGTGTCGTGAGTGGCCACCACCACGACCCGCTCCCCGGAGGCCAGTTCGCGGATGAGTCGCAGCACCCCCTCGACCTGGATGTAGTCCAGGTGGGCGGTCGGCTCGTCGGCGATCAGCAACGGGGGATCCAGCGCGATCGCCCGCGCGACGGCGACGCGTTGCTGCTGCCCACCGCTCATATCGCCGGGACGGTGGTGCAACCGCGCGGCAAGTCCGACCTGGGCCAGCAGTCCGGCGGCCCGATCGCGGGCCTCGGTGCGGCTGACCCCGGCGGCGCGCAGTGGCACCATCACGTTCTCGATCGCGGTGAGGCTGGGCACCAGGTTGAACGCCTGGAAGACGATGCCGACGGTGTTGCGCCGGTATTCGGACAGATGCTTGGGGTCCAGCTTGGTCAGGTCGATGTCGCCGAACTCGATTCGGCCCGCCGTCGGCTTGAGAATTCCACCCAGGCAGGACAACAGCGTCGTCTTCCCGCATCCGCTGGGACCCAGCAGAATCGCCAATGAGCCTTCCGCGACGTCGAGACTGAGCCCGTCGATGGGCCGCACGGTGTCTTGGCCGCTCGCGTACTCCACCACCAGGTCTTTGATCCGTAGATCGGCCACGTGTCAGGGTCCTCCGAATGCGACGGCCGGATCGACGACGACGGCGCGCCGCAACCCGGCGAGGCTGGCGAGCACCCCGATGGTAACCGCGACGACCGGCAGCAGCACGAAGGCGATCGTGGGGATGTCCACCCGCATCGGGAACAGCGGTCCCAGCAGCACCGACAACACCCCGCCGAGCAGGGCTGACAACACGGCCACGATGATCGCCTGCATCGCCAGCCCGGCCAGGATGGAGCGGGTCGGTACGCCGACCGCCTTGAAGACCGCGAAGTCGCGGGTGCGTTCCAGCGCCGACATGTAGATCATCGAGCCGACGATCATGCCGGCCACCACCCACAGCAGACCGGCCATCAGGCTCATGGCCTGGCGGGCCCCGGTGAGAGCCCGCAGCAGGTCATCGATGGCGCCGGTGCGGTTGACGAGGACGAAACCGCTCGGCGCCCGCGCGGGTGGGCCCACCACGCCGATCGAGGAGATCAGCGACTGTCCGGAGAACAGCAGCTTCTGCGCACCGCCGACGGTGAGGAACACGTTGGCCTGTCCTGCCAGCGCGGTCGAGTCGTCCACCAGGCCGACCACCTGCAGGTTGCGGCCGCCGACCTCCACGGTCGCACCGATCGGCTTTTTCATGGTGTCCGACACCGCCGCCTCATGGGCTTCCGACGGCGGTCGGCCCTCTTTCATCGCGGGCATGCCCGGTCCCTGCTCGGGTGCGCCGAACACGTTGACGCTGCGCGCGGAACCCGAGGTGTCGGGCGTGGTGGCGCTGCCGTAGACCAGTGGCACGGCGATGCTCACCCCGGGGACCTGGAGTTTGGTGGCCGGGAACGCCGACGATCCCAGGAACGGTCCGGTGGCCCCCGTCTTGACCAGGAAGGCGTCGACACCGAGCGAATCGACCGTCCGGGTGGCCTCCACCCGGAAGCCGTTGGCAAGACCGGTGAGTACCAGGGTCATCGCGAACACCAGTCCGGTTCCGATGATGGCGATGACGAACCGGCGCTTGCGCCACTGCAGGTCGCGCAGTGCGGCGGTCAGCACATCGTCACCTGCATGGAGGCGAGGTTACCGACCCGTCGGGCCAAACGTTCAGCCTTCGCGGGTAATGGGATGGGTCTCGCCCATGTTGACGGTCAGCGGACGACGGAAGAACCGCGTGATCCACAGCAGCACGGCGATACCGACGGCGAACCAGATGATGCCGTACCGGGTCGACTCGGCCGACAGGTACAGCCACAGCAACACGGTCAACAGCACCCCGATCCCCGGCAGGACGATGTTGCGCAGGATCTGGCGCGCCCCGTTGATCTCCCGGCGCCGGTAGGCGAAGTAGACGATCACCGTCAGATTGACGAAGGTGAAGGCGATCAGGGCGCCGAAGTTGATCAGCGACGCCACGAAGTCCAACGTCAGGGCAATCGCGCCCAACGACACCACGCCGACGAAAATGATGGCGTACGAAGGCGTCTGGAAGCTCGGATGCAGGTGCCCGAAGAACCGTCCGACCGGGCCCCGGCCATTGCGCCCCATCACGTAGAGCAGACGTGAGACCGACGCGTGCGAGGCGAGGCTGGAGGCGACGGTGGCGGCGAACGCGGCGGCGGTCAGCAGGATCTTGAACAGGTGCCCGCCGACCATGAAGGCGATCTGCGGCAGCGCGCTGTTCTCCATGGACTCCTCGTTGAAGCTGGAGATGTCGGGGAACAGCGACTGGGTGAACCAGGCGGAGACGAAGAAGATGCTGCCGCCGATGAGCAGTGCCAGCAGAATCGCCTTGGGCACAGTGGAGGAGTCTTTGGCTTCCTCGGTGTACATGGTGATGGCGTCGAAGCCGATGAAGGAGAAGGCCACGATGGTGGCCCCGGTGATGACCAGGCCGGGGTGCACGCCCTCGTGCCACAGTGGCTGGGTCGAGAAAAGGGTCCCGTTGCCCATGCCGTCGTGCAGTGACTTGGCGGCGAGGATGAGGAACACCCCGATGAGGACCACCTCGAAGACCACCAGCACCATGTTGACCCGCGAGGTGTTGGTCATGCTGAACAGGCACATCGCCGTGATGGCGGCCACGTAGACCACGACCCAGATCCAGGGCGGGGCCTCCGGGAAGAACGAATACAGATAGCTGCGGATGATGAGCGCGTTGACCAGGGGCAGCAGCAGGTAGTCCAGCAGTGCCGCCCAGCCGATCAGGAATCCGAGGTTGGGGCTGATGGTCTCCGAGGTGTAGGTGTAGGCCGACCCGGCGGAGGGGAAGACCTGCGTCATCCGGCCGTAGCTGATCGCGGTGAACATCATGACCACCAGTGCCACCAGGTACGCGGCCGGGACCACGCTCCCGGTCTCGCCGGAGACGATGCCGAAGGTGTCGAAGACGACGGTCGGCGTCATGTAACCGAGGCCCAGGCCCACGATCGCCCACAGCCCGAGCGTCCGGGCCAGTCGGGGGGTCCCCGCCTGCCCGGGGGACACCTGCGTCATCGCCGTCCCGCCATTCGTCAAACCCTCCCAATCCGTCACCCGAGGCTTACCACACTGTGGGCAACCCACGGCGCTGTTTGTCCGCACGCGTCACCGTGATCGTCACTTCAGACGCCCTTCGGCGGCGGATCGCTCGTGTTAGCGTCCTGAACATGCGGTACGTCGTCGGTTACGGACCCCGTCAGCGCGGTGTCCACGCGGTCAATCTTGCGGCAACTCTGGCCCGTTCGTCGGGTGCGACGCTGGATCTTGTCTCGGTGTTGCCCAGTGCCGCACCGACTTTCCACATGTATTCACCCGACCACGCGTTCAACGCCGAAGTCGAGGACCAGGGCCGGGAGTGGCTGCAGGACGGGCTGGCCCACGTTCCCGACGACGTGAGCGCGGAATGCCATGTGCGTAGAGCGGACTCGGTCACCGAGGGACTGCTCGACGCGGCCGCCGATCGCGACGGCGGCGAAGCGGCCATGATCGTCGTCGGAACCCGCCACCGCGTTCGGGCCGGAAAGTTCCGGCTGGGAAGTTTGGCCGACGCTCTGCTGCACGCCTCCCCGGTGCCGGTGGCGCTGGCTCCCGCGGGATACCGGTACCACCCCGGCATCACCCGCCTCACCTGTGCGACCGGAATGCAGCCGGGTGCCGAAGATCTGCTCGCCAACGCGATCCGACTGGCGGCCGCCTGGAAGGTCCCGCTGCGGCTGATGTCGCTGGTGGCCGTCGGCGAAGACAGCCGTGAGGAGTGGACCGCGCTGGCCGAAAAGCATGCCGTGACGCTGGTGGACAGGGCGGCCGCGGCACTTCCGGCCGAGTGCCCGGTGACCAGCGTCATCGGTCACGGTAAGTCGCTGCAGAAGGCCGTGCAGGGGCTGGACTTCGCCGACAGCGAGGTGGTATTGATCGGCTCCAGCCGCCTTGCCCAGCCGAAACGGCTGTTCGTCGGTCACTCGGCGAGCAAGATCATGCGCGCGCTGTCGGTGCCGATGATCGTGTGGCCGCGGGACTGAGGCTCAGAGTTCCTCGGCTGCCTGGGCCTTGCGGCCACCGATGAACAGCGCGATCGCGGCGCCGGCCAGGCAGACGATCGTGGTGATGAAGAAGATCGAGCCGTACTGCATGGCGAACGCGGTGCGGTAGCGCTGCGCCTCGGCCGCCAACTTGGCCGCCAGTGTGTCGCCGCCTCCGGTGGGCAGCGTCGCGAGGATCTGGTTGAACCGGTAGAGGCCCCAGGCGCTGAGTGCGGCAACCCCGATGAGCATGCCGGTCATCCGTGCCACCACCACCAGCGACGACGCGATTCCGTGCTGCGCGGCCGGCACCACCCGTAGGGCAGCCGAGGTCAGCGGGCCGATCACCAGACCCAACCCGAAGCCGGCCAACGCCAGATCGGTGTCGAAGGTCGGCAGCGAGATCGGTCCCAGGTGGTGTCGCGCGGAGAGCACGTCGATGCCCCACTTCGACACTTGCCAGTACGCGAACGCCGCGATCAGCATGCCCACCGCCGCGATCGCCCGGTCTCCGAGGCGGGTGGCCAGCCAGCCGCCGAGTAGCGCGCCCACCGGCAGCGCGATCAGGAAGTGCAGAAGCAGGAACGCCGCCCCGTTCTGGTCCTTGCCCAACACGCCCTGGCCGAACAACTCGACGTTGACCAGGGTGACCATCAGGGCCGAGCCGGCGCACATCGAGGTGCCCAGCGAGGCCAGGAACGGTCCGAATCGCACACCGTGCGGCTCGATCAGCCGGGTGCGGGCGATGCGTTCCCAGACCGCGAAGGCGATCGCGGCGACGACCGCCCCGATGATCAGCGGCACTCCGTAACTGGGCAGCACCTGCTTGCCGTCCGGCGCCGGGTTGTACAGACCCCACACCGCCAAGCCGAGCGCGAGGGCCAGCAACAGGCCGCCGACGACGTCGACGCGTTCGGGCTCATCCCGCCTCTCGTGCGACGGCAGGCTGAAGTGGATCAGCACCATCGCGATGAGGGTCAGCGGCACGTTGATCCAGAACACGTCGCGCCAGGTGTTGAGCAGCCACACCACGCCGATCCCGTAGAGCGGGCCCAGCACGCTGCCCAGTTCCTGTGCGGCGCCGATGCCGCCGAGCACCGCGGCGCGGCTGCGTGCCGACCACAGGTCCGCGGCCAGCGCCAGCGTCACCGGCAGCAGTGCGCCGCTGGCGATGCCCTGGATCAGCCGGCCGATCACCAGGGTGGTCAGGTCGTTGGACAGCGCGGTTACCACCGAGCCGGCCGCGAACGCCAACAGGCTGGCCTGCAGCACCGTCTTTCGGCCGAACCGGTCGGACAGCCGGCCCAGCAGCGGCATGGCCGCGATGTAGCCCAGCAGGTACCAGGTGATGATCGGCGTGACCTGTTGGATCTTGTTGATCGCGATCCCGACCGACCGCATGATGTCGACCATGATCGTGACGACGACATAGGTGTCGAGCGCGCCCAGCAGCACGGCCAGGCTGCCGGCGCCGATGGCGACCCGCCGGCTGCGGCCGGTCGCGTCGGTATGGGCGGGAGCGGTGGGCGCCTGCGGCATCACACCGCGGGCTTGGTGACGGTCACCGGCTTGTCCCAGTCGGACAGGGTGAGCAACACGCTGTTGCCGGCGCTCTGTTCCAGTTCGGCCTGCACCAGCTGGTTCGGGGCGTCCTTCTCGATCCACACGGTGGCCGGCAGCGGGGCGGTGGCCTTCAGGCGGGGGATCAGCTTGTTCACGGCGTCGGGGGTGACCTTGCCGGTGATCTTCACCGTCGACACCCCGCCGATGGCCTCGAAGCCCTCGGACTTGGCCTCGCTGAGGCTGCCGAGCAGGTTGGCCAGCCCAGTGTCGGCCGTGAGGATGACCGAGGGGTCATAGACCTCCTCAGCCGGTCCCATATCCAGCCAGTTGTCCGGAGTGAGGGCCGCGTAGAGCGTGCCGTCCAGCACGATCAGGTCGGCGTCGATGTCGGAACCGCCCATCACCACCTTGGCGTTGGCCTTGACGGCGGTGGCCGGAACGTTGGTCAGGTCCCCGCTGAGGGACTTCAGCGGCAGGCCCTCAAGTTTCCCGGTGACCGCGATCTCCAGGTGCGCGCTCTTGAGGCCCTTGGTGGTCTGGATGGACTGCTGAACAAGGCCCGCGGCGTCGGGCAGCGGCTCGGCCGCCTTCTTCGAGGAGCAGCCCGATACGAACAGGGCTGCGGCCAGCATGGCGGTCAGGAACACGAGAATGCGGCGGCACGTCTGCATAGCTGCATCGTAGAGGGTCGGTCGCGGCACCCGGTGTCGGCGACGCCGGGGTTGTGTCGACAACGCCGGATCGGTATGAGTGGTGCTGTGAGCGCTGACCTGGAATTTCGGCCCGTCCCGGCGGGCACCGGCGACGCCGCGGATCTGGTCGCCGCGATGATCGCCGAGATGCGCGATCTCTACGACGGACTGGACCTCAACGCCCCGGACATGCCGAAGGCGGGGCCCGCGGAACTGAGCCCGCCCGGCGGCCTCTACCTGGTCGGATACCGGGCCGGTGCGCCGGTCTGCGGAGGCGGGATCAAGCGGCTGCCCGACGGCACCTGCGAGATCAAACGCATGTTCGTCGTGCCGGAGGCCAGGCGATCCGGGGTTGCCCGCGCGCTGCTGGCAGCACTTGAGGACGCCGCCCGCGGACTGGGCTATCGGGTCGTCCGGCTCGACACCGGCGACCGCCAGCCGCACGCCCAGGCGTTCTACGAGGCCTCCGGCTACCGGCGGGTGGGCAATTTCAACAACAATCCGGCCGCGGCGTTCCACGGCGAGAAGCGGCTAGATTAGGACTGTGTTCACCGGCATCGTGGAGGAGTTGGGCGAGGTCGTCGCCAAGGATGATCTCGTTGACTCGGCTCGGTTCACCGTGTCCGGCCCGCTGGTGACTTCTGATGCGCGCCATGGTGATTCGATCGCCGTCAACGGCGTCTGCCTGACCGTGGTGGAGGTGCTGCCCGACGGTCGGTTCACCGCCGATGTGATGGCTGAGACGCTCAACCGCTCGAGCCTGGCGGTCCTCGCCCCGGGGTCGCCGGTGAATCTGGAACGTGCCGCCGCGGTCAACAGCCGGTTGGGCGGCCACATCGTTCAGGGCCACGTCGACGGCACCGGAACGGTGATCTCGCGCACACCGTCGCCGAACTGGGAGGTGGTGCGGATCGCCTTGCCGCTCGAGCTGTCCCGTTACGTGGTGGAAAAGGGCTCGATCACCGTCGACGGCGTGTCGCTGACGGTCTCCGCCCTCAGCGGCGACTGGTTCGAGGTGTCGCTGATCCCGACGACGCTGGCGCTGACCACCCTGGGCCGTGCGCAGCCGGGCACTCGGGTGAATCTGGAAGTGGATGTAATCGCCAAATATGTGGAACGGTTACTCGCTGAGCGGGGCTCCGGAGCCTGAGATCCGGCCCCATCTCTCGTTGACTGTTGCGTTCAGGCCGCCCGACACGCCGCCCGGCCCAGCCTGAGCGCACCCTCGATGCGAGGGCAAGGGAGATGCCGGGCCGCAGGCCGGCGATGTCCGCGGTGAAATTAGCCCCTGCGCGGTGGTTCATACTGTCTCCAAGCAACTATCACCAGGGACCCCATGCGGGTGGCAACGGGCAGGCGGCATAGGTGACGAGACTGGACACCGTCGAGAGGGCGGTCGCCGACATCGCGGCGGGCAAGGCCGTCGTCGTCATCGATGACGCGGACCGCGAGAACGAGGGCGACCTCATCTTCGCCGCGGAGAAGGCCACCCCGGAGCTGGTGGCCTTCATGGTCCGCTACACCTCCGGCTACCTCTGTGTCCCCCTGGACAGCGAGATCTGCGACCGGCTCGGGCTGCTCCCGATGTACGCGATCAACCAGGACAAGCACGGCACCGCCTACACGGTCACCGTCGACGCCAGAGTCGGTGTGGGGACCGGCATTTCGGCCTCTGACCGGGCGACGACCATGCGGCTGCTGGCCGACCCGTCGAGCACTGCGGACGAGTTCACCAAGCCCGGGCACGTAGTGCCGCTGCGCGCCAAGGACGGCGGCGTGCTGCGCCGCCCCGGTCATACCGAGGCCGCCGTCGACCTGGCCCGGATGGCGGGCCTGCAGCCGGCCGGGGCGATCTGCGAGATCGTCAGCCAGAAGGACGAGGGCTCCATGGCCCAGACCGACGAGTTGCGGATCTTCGCTGACGAGCACGGGCTGGCGCTGATCTCGATCGCCGACCTCATCGAGTACCGGCGCAAGCACGAGAAGCACGTCGAACGGGTCGCCGAGGCAAGGATCCCGACCCGGCACGGCGAGTTTCGCGCGGTGGGCTACACCAACATCTACGACCAGGTCGAGCACGTGGCACTGGTCCGCGGCGACATCGCCGGTCCGGAGAACGACGGGCAGGACGTGCTGGTCCGGGTGCACTCCGAGTGCCTGACCGGAGACGTGTTCGGCTCCCGCAGGTGCGATTGCGGTCCGCAACTGGACGCCGCGATGGAGATGGTGGCCGCCGAAGGCCGCGGGGTGGTCCTCTACATGCGCGGCCATGAGGGCCGCGGCATCGGACTGATGCACAAACTGCAGGCCTATCAGTTGCAGGACGCCGGGGCCGACACCGTCGACGCCAACCTCGAACTGGGGTTGCCGGCCGATGCCCGCGACTACGGGATCGGCGCGCAGATCCTGGTGGACCTCGGTGTGCGCTCCATGCGACTGCTCACCAACAATCCCGCCAAGCGGGTCGGTCTGGACGGCTACGGGTTGCAGGTCGTCGATCGCGTTGCGCTCCCGGTGCGGGCCAACTCCGAGAACATCCGCTATCTGCGGACCAAGCGCGACCGGATGGGCCACGAACTCGGCGGCCTGGAGGATTACGACGACGACGACATCGCGCTGCCCGGCGACCTCGGCGACGCGCTGTGAGCGCCGCGGGCGGAGTATGCGGAGCACGCCGATGAGCGGTGGGCACGGCATTCCGGAGGTCCCGGAGATGGACGCCTCGGAGGTCAGCCTGGCCATCGTGGCGAGCACCTGGCACGCGACGATCTGCAATGCGCTCCTCGACGGTGCGCGGCGGGTGGCCGACGACTGCGGTATCGACAACCCGACGGTGGTCCGGGTGCATGGCGCCATCGAGATCCCCGTCGTCGCACAGGAACTCGCCCGCACCCACGATGCGGTGGTGGCACTCGGTGTGGTGATCCGCGGTGAGACACCGCACTTCGACTACGTCTGCGACGCCGTCACGCAGGGCCTGACCCGGGTGTCCCTGGACGCGGCGACTCCGGTGGCCAACGGCGTGCTCACCACCGACAACGAGAAGCAGGCCCTCAATCGCGCCGGTCTGCCCGACTCCGCGGAGGACAAGGGCGCCCAGGCCACCGCGGCCGCGTTGTCCACCGCGCTGACCCTGCGGCATCTGCGAGCATGACCGAACCGACGGCCACCGGTTGGGATGCCGAGTTCCGGCCACGGCTGGTCCCGCGTCTCGCGCTCGCGTTCGCCGCGATCTTCGGGACCGTCGGGATCGTGGTCGCGGTGCTCAACAACCGGTCCTCCGGCGCAAACTGGCGAGGCCTCGATCAGATCGCGATCGGCGGCCTGGCACTCGTGCTGGCCGGGGCCGTCGCGGTGATCATGACCCGGCCCAGGCTCCGGGTCGGCCCGGCCGGCCTGGAGGTCCGAAATGTCCTCGAGCCCAGGCTCATTCCGTGGCCGCAGGTCGTGGACTTCTCCTTCCCCGCGGGCAAGCGCTGGGCCCGGGTGGAGCTGGAGGCCTACGAGTACGTCCCGGTGCTGGCCGTCCAGTCGGCAGACCGGGATCGCGCCGTCGAGGCGATGGACACCGTTCGCACGTTGATGGCCCGCTACCAGCCGGATCCCGGCTGAGCGCCCCGGTACTAACCTACAAAGCGTGGCTGATCCCGCGACGTACCGACCGGCGCCGGGGTCCATTCCGGTCGAGCCGGGCGTCTACCGGTTCAGCGACTCCCATGGCCGGGTCATCTACGTCGGGAAGGCCAAGAGCCTCCGCAGTCGCCTGACGTCATACTTCGCCGACATCACCAGCCTGCATCCGCGGACCCGGCAGATGGTGACCACCGCCGCAAAGGTCGAGTGGACGGTGGTGGCCACCGAGGTCGAGGCGCTGCAACTCGAGTACAACTGGATCAAGGAGTTCGACCCCCGGTTCAATGTCCGCTACCGCGACGACAAGTCCTACCCGGTTCTGGCGGTCACCCTCAACGAGGAATATCCGCGCCTGATGGTCTACCGGGGGCCACGGCGCAAGGGCGTGCGCTACTTCGGGCCGTACTCGCATGCCTGGGCCATCCGCGAGACCCTCGACCTGTTGACCCGGGTCTTTCCGGCGCGCACCTGCTCGGCCGGAGTCTTCAAGCGGCACAGCCAGATCGAGCGTCCGTGTCTGCTGGGCTACATCGACAAGTGCTCGGCGCCCTGCGTCGGGCGGGTCAGCGCCGAGGAGCACCGCCGGATCGTCGCCGACTTCTGCGATTTCCTCTCGGGCAAGACCGACCGCTTCGCCCGCGATCTGGAACGGCAGATGAACGTCGCCGCCGATGCCCTCGACTTCGAGCGCGCGGCGCGGTTGCGCGACGATCTCGGCGCGCTCAAGCGGGCCCTGGAGAAGCAGGCGGTGGTTCTCGGCGACGGTACCGATGCCGACGTGGTGGCCTTCGCCGACGACGACCTGGAGGCCGCCGTGCAGGTGTTCCACGTGCGCGGCGGGCGGGTGCGCGGCCAGCGCGGCTGGATCGTCGAGAAGCCCGGCGACCCCGGTGATTCCGCCGAGGCCGCACTGGTGGAGCAGTTCATCACCCAGTTCTACGGCGCTGAGGCTGAACTGGGCGGCCCGCCCGAGGCCGAACTGGGCGGCCCGCCCGAGGCCGAACTGGGCGGCCCGCCCGAGGCCGAACTGGGCGGCCCGCCCGAGGCCGAACTGGGCGGCCCGCC
>CAISDL010000107.1 GCA_903884065.1 uncultured Actinomycetes bacterium
AACGTCCGCGAACTAACTTCGGCCATCCGAACCTTCATCACCGGATGGAACAAACGCGCACACCCGTTCGTCTGGACCAAGACCGCCGAGGAGATCCTCCAGAAAGCCAACCGTCAATCAATTTCAAACACGGGCCACTAGGTCGACGTCCCGCAGTAACAGGGCGATTAGCGCATCGACTTCGCCCACCGGCGAAATCGTTGTGCGGCGAGGAGCACCGCGAGGATCGCGGTTGCCAGCACGAGCGCGGACCAGGCCGGGATGACCGCGCCCAGCGGGATCAGAGCAGCCATCAGCAGTCCGACTGTGAGGCGGGCCGTGTTGAGCACCTTGGTCGTGGTGTAGCCGAAGGCGACGTAGGCGATCAGGTAGAGGGCCAGGCCGCCGAAGAAGGCGGCGGTGATGTACGGCTCGAAGGGATGGTCCGGGTGGCCGATTGCGGTCTTCAGGCCGAGGGCCACGAGCACGTCCGCCACGACGAGGGGAAAGTGCAGCAGTGAGTAAGCCCGGCGGGCAAGGGTGTTCTGCTTGATTCCCGGTGGTGTCCCGACGAGGGCATGTTCGCCGGCGGTGTCGGTGCCGTCGAAGTAGGTCCCCCACATGCACGCGACGAGAACCACTCCCGTCAGACTGAGCAGCATGGTCCGGGCACTGATATCGGCGACTTCGGCGCCGACGCCGATGGCCAGGATCGATTCGCCCAGGGCGATGATGATGATCAGCCCGTATCGCTCGGCGAAGTGCCCGGGGTTCAGTCGCCACCCGAACTGGCTGAACGTCGCCGCAATGGCGTAGTCGGCGACGACCGCCAGAGCCCAGCAGAAGTAGCCCCACGGACCATCGATGAACGCGCCCAGGGCAAGCAGCGTGACCGCGACGACACCGCCGATTGCGGTGCGGCTCACGGTCATCCGAAATTGCTCATCGCGCCTGCTCGTGAGCAGTCCCAGGCTCATGTGCGCCAGTCGGATGACTGCGTAGGCCGCGACGAAGGTGTAGGCGAGGTCATCGAAGGCCCGGGGAATGGACAGCGCCATCATCACGAAGGCGCCCATGCCGGTGAATATCGTCAAGCGCACCACGAACGAGTTGGAATCGAGGGCACTGGTGAACCACGTGAAGCCCACCCACCCGCGCCACAACAAGGCCAGGACGATCAGCCCGTCGCCGATGCCCAGCCAGCCTCCCCGGCTGACCATGTAGGCCGTGCACTGGCTGTAGGCCAGCACGAAGACGACGTCGAGGATCAGCTCAATCGGCGCGACACGCTCATCCCCGCCACGAGCCAGCTTGAAGTACTTCCCCGCTGTGTCGGTCATTCCGCTTCGGGGGTATCGAAACGTAGGAGGGGCATCACAGCACCGACAGCGGAATCTCGTTGGCGGCGTTCACCTGCACCATGGTGCCGTGCTCGGTGTCCGTCCACGTTGTGAATGACCACCGGCCATCCGCGGGCTTGATCACCTGAAGGACATCGCTCACCTGCCACTGGTCCCAATGGTTGACCGTCACGTTGGCCGAGCGACCGTCCGCTGCGGTCAACGAGAAGACTGCGGTGTCAGCGCGCGGGCCGGAGCCGGTGTTGCTGTACGTCACAGTCGGGGTGCCGTCCAGATCGAACAGGAGCGTGTCGCGGCCGGCCTGCTGGGAGCCGTCGATCACCACAGCGACGCCGTAGTTGCCGACCGTGTAGGTGTCGCTGCCCAGGCCGCCGTTGGCCGAATAGGACCCTGGCCGGGTGAAGACGAACAGGTCGTTGCCGTCCTTCCCGTCGTCGCTGAGATTGACGAAGTAGTCGTTGCGGATGTCGCTGCCCTGGCCGGCGCCGGTCAGCGGCAATTGCGGCGAGTTCTTGGCCAGCATGTTCGGACGTTTGAGGACAGTTCTGTCGGTGAGTAGTCGGATCACCGATTCCTCGTAGCCGGCGATCGGGTGAACCGTGCCCGGAACCAATGCCCAGGCCCTTCCGCCGGCGTAGGTGGTGTGCACGTCGTTGTCCAGATTGATCTTCAGAACCGTTCCGGGGTCACGAGAACCGATCTGGGCGATGATGTCTCCGGGGTAGGGCGGCAGCCATGATGTGTTGGCGTGCTCGAACTGGAACGCCCGGCCGGCGTAGCTCATCGCCGAAAAGCCGCTCAGGTCCGGCAGTTGCTTGTCGTCGACCTGTACCGCCGCCAGCAGTCGGGCCAATTGCGCAAGTTCCGCGAACATCGGAGCAACGGCTCCGACGATTGCGGAGCCCACTACCCATCGCTTGGACGGTTTGGTGGGGTCGATCAGGATGCTCGGGGCGCCGAAGGTGTACACCGACGTCGCAGCAAGCAGAGCGGCCTTGGTGTCGGACGACCAGCCGCCGACCTTGTCCAGGACCCGCTGTCCGGACGCCAGCGACTGCCGGGTGTTGGGCCAGAGATCGCCCTGGGGTGCCATCAGATCGGCGAGCGCCATCAGCGCTGCGGCACCGCCGAGGCTGTGGCCGGTGATGATCAGCTGGGTCTTCTTCTCGTCCTGCTGCGCCTGTATCACCTGCCGGACGACCTCGGCCATCAGTGGCTGCAGGCTTGCGTAGTAACGCGACCAGCCGTACTCGCCGAGGTTGCAGGTCCAGTCGGCGGGGGGTTCCTCGCCGGGGGCGTTGGTGCCTTCGAACGCGACGACGAACTGCTCCGTCCCGTCGGCGGCGGTCCGTTTGCCGGCAAAGGCGTAGCTCTGCACAGACAGGCCGTCCCGGACGCCGTACCCGCCCGCGGCCGGGGAATACCCGTTCGCCCCCAGGTCGGTGTCGGCAACCCTGATCCCCTCCCAGCCGGTGGCCTGCACCTCTTTGGCGAACTCTGCGTCCTTGCGGTGCTCGTACGCCAGATTGGCGAACTCGCTGGCCAGCAGCGCATCCCCGCACGCGTAGTTGGTGTTGGTGTCGACCGGGGATGTTCCGCAGGCCACCCGGGCGGGGCCCGTGCAGTACTGCACCGCTCCGCTCTGCAGGCCGAGGACGAATCCCGTGCGATAGGACATGATCTGGTTCGCACCGCTGTTCCAGCCCGCGTCCTGAAGCTCCCTCCAGGTTTGCCCGGTCCACTGCTGAATCGACCCGTTCTCTAGGGCGACGACGAACCCCTCCCCGAAGGGCAGCATCTTCGTGACCGCATGGGCCCAGCCGGTGCCCTGCAGTTCCCGCCAGGCGCTGCCGGTCCACTGCTGCACCGCGCCGCTGCCCAGGCCGACGACGAAACCCTCGCCGTAGGGGATTGTGGTGGTCACCGGGCTGTTCCACCCGCTGTTCTGCAGTTCCCGCCAGGCGCTGCCGGTCCACTGTTGCACCGACCCGCTCTTAAGGCCGACGACGAAGCCGTCCCCGTAGGCGGTCATCGTCTTCACGTCGCTGCGCCACCCGGTGTCGTGCATCTCGGTCCATGACGTGCCGGTCCATTGTTCCACCGCGCCGCTGCCCAGTCCGACGACGAAACCTTCGCGGTAGGGGATCGTGGTGGTCACCGGGCTGTTCCACCCGCTGTTCTGCAGTTCCCGCCAGGCGCTGCCGGTCCACTGCTGCACCGCCCCGTTGCCCAGGCCGACGACGAAGCCGTCCCCGTAGGTGATCATCGTCTTCACGTCGCTGCGCCACCCGGTGTCGTGCATCTCCGTCCATGACGTGCCGGTCCACCGCTCCACCGCCCCGCTCTCGAGGCCGACGACGAACCCGTCGCCGTAGGGGACGATGGTGTTCACCGACGTTTTCCAGCCCGTGTCGTGCAACTCTTGCCAGGCGCTGCCGGTCCACTGCTGCACCGCTCCGCTGCCGAGGCCGACGACGAAGCCGTCCTTATAGGACGCCATGGCTCGTACCGGGCTGTTGAAGCCGTTGCCGACCAATTCGACCCACTGCCCGGAGTCGTAGATTGTCGCCACCCCGCTGGTGAGTGCGACGTCGGTGACGGCGGTGGTCGGCGCCGTACCACCGGCGGTGACGGCAGCAGCCGCGCCCCTGGGGATTCCGCCCGCGGGCAGGGCGGCATAGACGGTCAGGCGGAAGGTTTCGGAGTCTTCGGTGAGCGCATCACCGAGCACCGTGACCCGGACCTGCTGGGAGGTCTGCCCCGGGGCGAAGGTCAACACCCCGCTGACCGCGGTGTAGTCGGCCCCTGCGGTGGCCGGTGTGTCGGTGGGGGGTTGCTCGGTGAGCGCCGCGGTCAGTCTCTCTTTCAGGGACGGCTGCGGGGTGGTGGTGGCGTAGCCGACCGTGACGTCGGTGTCGTAGGCCCGGTCCAAGGTGACGGTGAAGACCGCCTCGGCGGTAGACCCCGGTTCGCCTTCCACCACTAGTGTGTTGCCCACCGCGACGGCCGGGATCCTCGGCACATCCGGCAGCAGGGTCCGCCGCGCCAACAGCAGTGCTCCGGACAGGAACTGGTTCGCCGGGTCGGCCGGCAGGCCGCTCAACCAGTCACCGGCTCTGTCGAGTACCCGGGCGACCTGCACCTTCAGGGTCGTCACCCGATCCGGGGCGGCCGCCGCCGGCGCTGCCGACAATATCGGCGTCGTCGCGATGGCCTTGGCCACCGAGCCGCCGTTCGCCGCCGGGACTGCCTCTGCCAGTTCGGAACGGGCGGACGATATGACGTACGTGTCAACGACGTCGGGCATCGCATCAGACCGGGTGGCTCCCGCCGTATCGGTCATCGCCGTGCGTTGGCCGGCCACTGCCCCGGGAACGGGCGCCTCGGAAAGAGTGGGGGCGGCCGGACCGGTTTGAGGAAGGGCCCGGGTAGGCGCCTTCGATTTCGCCTCAGATGCCGCAGCCGCACGTACGAGCTGATCGACCGCCACCCCGACAGCGGCCGGCTCCCCGGCGGTGGCGGCCGGGGCCTCTGCCCCCGCACCAGCCCGGGTCCGTACCCCTGCCCCACCCGCGCGGGCCGCCCGGACCGCGCTCGCATCCGGCGCGCGATTACCGACCCGCCCCGACCCGCCGCGCACCGACCCGGCTTGCGTCGATTCCGTCGATGACCCGTCATCGGCGATCGCGACCGGCATCGGACCCGTCACCGACAACCCCAGCACGTACGCCGCCGCGACCACCTGAACAGCCCTGTTCATCACCCGTTCCGTTCGCCCGCGTTTCAAACCGAAAAACCACTGCTCAGACCCGATCGGCGAATCCTAAACCGGCTGTGACCACTATCACAAACACTTCCTTCCCCCGAGCGGGGCGACCCACTTCCGCACCAGGACAGGGAAGCCCGTGTGCAGCCGGGGGGCTTTGTACCCTCGTGACGGGGGGGTCTGCGGGGCAGGATCAACGAGGGCCGACCGTGCGGAAGGGGTGGATGTGGCCGATATCGCTTCGGCCCAGTTATTTGGGGCCCAGTTATTTGGGGCCCAGTTACATGGGGCCCAGTTACATGAGGCCCTGTCGCACGGGGCGTTGCTGCCGCAGGTCGCCGAGACTCACACCGGCCTGGTGATTTTGATCGGCGAGTTCGCCTACAAGGTGAAAAAGCCGGTCACCACCGACTTCCTCGACTTCTCCACACCGGCCAGCCGGGAACGGGCATGTGCCCACGAGGTGACGCTCAACCGCCGGCTGGCGCCGGCCAGTTATCTGGGCGTCGGCCATTTCGACTCCCCGCAGGGCGGTGCGACTGAACCCGTCATCGTCATGCGCCGCCACCCCGACGAGCGCCGTCTGGCGACGATGGTCCGCCGCGGCGACGACGTGACCCCGCACCTGGGGGCCATCGCTGAGATCCTGGCCGACTTCCACCGCACCGCCCACCGCGGCCCGGAGGTGGACGACGAGGCCCGCCCGCAGACGATCACCGGACGCTGGCAGGAGAACCTCGACGAACTGAGCCGCTATGCCGGGGGAGTGGTGGCCGGACTCGACCCGGACGACGTCGCCGAAATCGAAAGCCGGGCAATGTCCTTCGCCGTCGGACGCCACGACCTGTTCGACCACCGGATCGGTGAGAGCCGGATCGTCGACGGTCACGCCGACCTGCTGGCCGACGACATCTTCTGCCTGCCCGACGGGCCGGCACTGCTGGACTGCCTGGAGTTCGACGACCGGTTGCGCTACGTCGACGGCATCGACGACGCCGCCTTCCTGGCGATGGATCTGGAGTTCCTCGGCCGCGAGGATCTCGGTGACTACTTCCTCGACCGCTACCTCGCACTGTCGGGCGACGACGCGCCGGAATCGTTGCGGCACTTCTATATCGCCTACCGCGCGGTGGTGCGCGCCAAGGTGGATTGTGTCCGCTATACGCAGGGCCACCCCGAGGCCGCCGCCGACGCGCAACGCCACCTTGAGATCGCAGTCGCGCACCTGCGAGCCGGGACGGTCCGGCTGATCATGGTTGGCGGCGGCCCCGGCACCGGCAAGACCACCCTGGCTCGGGCACTGACGGAAAGCCTTGGTGCCGTGCTGGTCTCGACCGATGATGTGCGTACGGCCATGGTGAGCCGGGGCGACATCGTCGGCGAGCCCGGCGTTCTGGGCGAGGGTCTTTACACCCCGGAGAACATCGACGCCGTCTACGCGGCTGTTCTGGACCAGGCCCGGCAGGCCCTGCGCGACGGCCGCACAGTGATCCTGGACGGCACCTGGTCGGACCCGCAGTACCGGGACCGCGCCCGCCGCCTGGCCCTCGACGCCGCCGCTTCCATGGTGGAACTGGTCTGCGCCGCACCCCTGGACGCCACCGTCGGCCGCATCAGGACCCGGACCCACACCACCTCCCAGGTGACCCCGGAGATCGCGACGGCACTGGCCGGCCGCGACCGCGGCACCTGGCCGGAGGCCCACCGGATCGACACCACGCGCCCGCCGGACGAGGCGAGCGCCGAAGCACTGGACATCTGCCGAACCACGAGTTGAACCACGACCACGACAAGGAGACCCGAATGCGGTACGTCGAAGACATTGCGAACCTGGGCATGCCCGACGCCGACGAAGCCGGCGGAAAGGGCGCCAACATGGGGGAGATGGTGGCCGCCGGGCTACCGGTGCCACCGGGATTCGTCGTGCTGCGCGACTCCTACCTGGAGTCCATGACGGCCGGAGGCGTCGCCGACGAACTCAACGCCGCCCACCGCGAGGCCCTACTCGCCGCCCTCGACACCAGCCGGTTCGACGGGATGTGCGCGAAGATGAGGACCCTGGTTCTTCAGGCCGGGATGCCTGACGACGTCCGCGAGCGGATCCTGGTCGCCTACCGGGCGATGGGCCCGGATTGCTATGTGGCGGTGCGGTCTTCGGCCACCGGCGAGGACGGTGCGGATGCCTCCTTCGCCGGGATGAACGAGACCTACACCAACGTGCGCGGGGAACAGGACCTCATCGAGGCGGTGCAGAACTGCTGGGGGTCGTTGTTCGGGCCGCGGGTGGTGTCCTACCGGGCCAGTCGCGGCTTCACCGCCGACCCGGCGATGGCGGTGGTGGTGCAGTTGATGATCGCCTCGGAACGCTCCGGTGTGGCCTTCACCGCCGACCCGACCACCGACGCCACCGACCGGGTGGTGGTGGAGGGCGCGTTCGGCCAGGGCGAGGTGGTGGTGTCCGGATCGGTCGAACCCGACACCTACGTGGTGTCCAAGGAGAGCGGCGACATCATCTCCCGCCGAATGGGTTACAAGTCCTTCAAGATCATCCGTGGCGCCGACGGCAAGGATCAGCGGGTCGACCTCGACGAGTCCCAGGCCGAAGCGCAGGTGCTCAGCGACGACGAGGTGCGTCTGATCGCCGAGATCGCGGTCCGCAGCGAACGCCATGCCGGCTGCCCCCAGGACACCGAGTGGGCGATCGCCGACGGCAAGACCTACATCGTCCAGACCCGCCCGATCACC